>UROJ01000172.1 GCA_900549335.1 uncultured Collinsella sp. | reverse complement strand
TGGCAGTACCAGCACGAGTCCTACGCCTCCAGGCTGGAGGGGGCGGGCATCACCCAGAGCATGTCGCGCAAGGGGAACTGCGTCGACAACGCCGCCACCGAGCAGCTCTTCGGCCACGTGAAGGACGAGTTCTACCGCGGCAGGGAGTGGGGCAGCTTCGAGGACTTCAAGCGCGACCTGGAGGGGTACATAGTCCATTGGAACACGCGGCGCAGGCAGGTAAGATTGAAGGGCCTGACGCCGGAGGAGTTCCGGAACCGGGCCCTTGCGGCGTAGTCGCTATTTATTCAGTCCAAGTTTCGGGGCGCAGTTCACAGGCACCTTCGTGGTGGTTTGGCGGTTACGTGGGCGGAAAAATGCCCGCTTGGATAAACCTAGGCGCGGTGCCAGTCGGTCAGGCAGGCATCGAGGGAGGCGATGAGCGCATCCTTGTCCATGTGACGGCCGATGATGCACAGGCTCGTCATGCGGTCACCCGTCTCGTCGTCCCAAATTTGCATGATTTCGGGGTTCTCATCGATGATCTTCTGCTTCTCGCCCTCGGGCGCGGAGTCAACGAACAGGCCGTTCTCCATCAGGCGCATCTGGTGGCCGGCCTGCTCGAACATGTAGCACATATCCGGATCGCCGGTCTGCCACAGCGGGCCCTTGACGCGAATGACCTCGTCGGGCCACTCCTGCTCAACAAAATCGGTGAACTTCTGCAGGTCAAACGGCTTGCGGCGCGAGTACACAAAGGTCTCGATGTCGTACTCGAGCACCTCGGGGTCCTCGTGCTCCTCGGGATGCTCCATGGCCTCGATCCAAGCGGCGGAGTTGTAGGCGCGCATAAAGTCGAAGCGGTCGGTGTCGAGCAGCTCCTCCATGGGGACCTCGCCGTTTTGAGCCTCGACGATCACGGCGTCCTTCTGCAGGCTGCGCACGATGGCCTTGAGCTCGGCGATCTGCTCGGGCGTCACGGTATCGGTCTTGTTGAGGATCAGCGTGGAGCAAAACTCGATCTGCTGGATGAGCAGGCTCTCGATGTCGTCCTCGTCGATATCCTCAGCCAGCAGGTCGCGACCGCCGTTGAACTCGTCGTACATGCGGGCGCAGTCGACCACTGCCACGATGTTGTCGAGTGCGAGCTTGGGCTCGCCGCCCACCTTGGCCTCGTCGCAGAAGCTCGAGATGGTGTAGGCGATGGGGATAGGCTCGCAGATACCCGAGGCCTCGATGATGATGTAGTCGAACTTGCCCGAATCGGCGATGCCCTGCAGCTGGTTGGCAAGGTCGTCCGAAAGCGTGCAGCAGATGCAGCCGTTGGTGAGCGGGATGAGGTCGTCGGTCTCGGAAAGGCCGCCGTCGGCGATGAGGCTGGCGTCGACGTTGATCTCGCCGATATCGTTGACGATCACGGCGGCGCGGATGCCGCCGTCGTTAGCGAGGATGTGGTTGAGCAGTGTGGTCTTGCCGGCACCGAGGTATCCGGTAAGCATGATGATTTTCACGGGTTTGTTGGGCATGTGCCCTCCTTTGTTAGACTTGGCTTACAGTTGAATCTTATGCCAAACGCCTGCTCTTATACCCACGCGCCGACAAATAACACAGGCTACTCCCAGGCTCCCCACACGTCGGGGCAATAGCCGACAGTGGCCTTTTTGCCATTGCGCACGATGGGCTCGGCTAGAACCTGCTGGTTCTCGAGCAGCTTGTCGAAGCGCTGGCTGGGGGTAAGGTGCTGGATGAGCGCGAGCGTCTCCTCGTCCTTGGCCTTGGGGTTGAGCAGCTTGTCGATGCCGCCGACCGCCTGCATCACGCTCGTGAGCTCGCCTTTGCTCATCTCCTTTTCCTTAAGGTCAATAAACTGCACCTTAATGCGGCGCTCCTTAAAGAAGCGCTGTGCTTTCTTGGTATCGAAGGACTTTTTGGTGCCGAAGATTTGCACGTTCATATCTATGTTCCGCCGTTCTAACGAACGGCGGTCACCTCGACGCTGCAAAGCCATCTGATGGGCAATCTGCCTTTCAATCGTCGGGCGCGGGCAAAAGCCCAGCGCCCTCCTCTTTCAAGGCACCTTGCCTCATCAGCTGGCTTTTCGCTGACATTGATAGAACTTCGAGGTGACCACCGCTGGACTTATCGAATGAAGTTGGTGCGCTCGCGGTCGGCCTCGGGGGCTTCGATGCCGGCGGCCTTGCCTGCCTCGATGCAACGCAGGAGCCAGGCCATGTTTTTGCCGATGTTTCGCATGGTGGCCAGGCCCTCGGCGTCCTGGGCGGCCTCGCCCGGCATGGCGCCAAACACGTTGTTCCAGTACGTGGAGGCGACCACGGGCATCTGGTTGATGGTGAAGTACTTGTTGAGTACATCAAAGGTGGTCGACGTACCGCCGCGACGGGCGACGGCGATGGCAGCGCCCGGCTTGTGTGCAAAGGCTTTGCCTCCGGCATAGAATGCGCGATCGAGGGCCGAAAGGATGCGTCCGCTGGGGTGCGCATAGTAGACGGGTGAGCCAAAGACAAAGCCATCTGCCTGCTCGGCGGCAGCGATGAGCTCGTTCACCACGTCGTCGTCAAAGGTACAGCGACCGCCAAGCTTGCCGCACTGGCCGCAACCGATGCAATCGCGAATGGGCTTGGCGCCCAGCTGAAACACCTCGGTATCAATGCCTTCTGCATTAAGTTGCTCGGCGACCTCGGCGAGTGCGCGGGCGGTGTTGCCGTTTGCCTTGGGGCTGCCATTGACTAAAAGAACCTTCATCACAAACTCCCTCTGCTTTTGGTGACTCCTGCAGAGGATTATCGCACGATGGGGGAGGCGGTGCGGGCGCGGTACTAATCCAGTTTGGTACCTGGCACCTGCACGGCTTTCCCGAGCAACGCTTTGAGCTCGTTCAAAATGGAAACGGGCTGTCGGTCGACGCTGTTCAGATGAAGCGTGGCCACGCGAATGGGCGGCTGATATTCAAATGAGCCAAAGAGCACGGGAGAGCCCAGGAACCGCTCGATTTCCTCTGCGATCGCGTCGGTCTCTTCGGGATCAAAGTCGTCGAAAAGCGCCACGAATGTCGGCCCTGTTGAGCGGAACAGGCGACCCTTGCCGCGCGAGCATTCCATAAGGCAGGCGGCGCTTTCGGCGAGCACGCGGTCGCCTGCATCGAATCCAAAGCGGGCATTGACCTCGGCGATATCGTCAACCTTAATGGCAATAAAGCCGGCCTCGCGCGCCACGCGACGCATTTCGCCAATGGCGTTGACCAGGGCGTGAATATCGCCCAGGCCGGTCACGGAATCTGTCGTATCTGCCAAGCTTCGGTTGATGATAATGCCCACATACATGCTGGGCTCGGTATCGGTGCCGTCCAAGCGGTAGCCCGTGCAGTCGCAAAGCACGTACGCTCCGGTGGCATCCATCACGCGGTACTGCATGTAGTGGAAGTGCCATGTGCCGTTTATCACCATATCGAGCTCGGCGCGTACGTTGTCGCGGTCCTCGGGATGAACGCGGGCAAGCCACATATCGACCGAGTTAAAAGGGTGCTGGGAAGGCAGGTCAAAATCGCGCACGGCGTTGACCGACCATTGCGATTCGCCCGTATCGAGATTGAGGATAAACGGATAGCGCGTCTCGGAGCTCATGGAGATCGCTTGGAACACCCGGTCGTTGCACGGAAGCTGCTCGGCAATTGGGTGTTGCGGCGCGTCATTATCTTTCGGTTGCTGCACGCGATGCATAAGCTTATAGCGATACATCTTGCGATCGGCATCCATCGTCATCTGGCG
>UROJ01000171.1 GCA_900549335.1 uncultured Collinsella sp. | reverse complement strand
GGGCGCGACGTTCCTTCGCAATCATGCCGAGTGGTCGAGCCGCATTGTCTACTTTGGCCCCATGGGCTGCCGCACGGGCTTTTACCTCGTCGTGTTTGGCGAGGTGACGAGCGAGGAGATTCTGCCGCTCGTGCGTGAGCTGTTCGAGTTTGTCGCCGGCTTTGAGGGCGATGTTCCCGGTGCCGCTCCCGAGGAGTGCGGTAACTACCTGGACCAGAACCTCCCCATGGCAAACTGGCTCGCGCGCCGCTACCTCGACCGCGACCTGGCCGATATCGACGAGAAGCACCTGCACTATCAGCAGGCGTAAGAGCTTTATCGCCCAAAACGCGCGCATTGGGCGCCTTCGCTTATGCGGGGGCGCCTTTTTGTTGATTGGTCGGGGCGAGCGTTCAAAATCGCTCGTGTTTGTTCTAGAATGTTCGTATAGTCACATTTACGAACAGGAGTGAACATGCATATCTACTCTGTCAACGATCCCGAGTTCAAATCCTATGGCAACGTTTGGGATGACGTTCCGTCCGAGCTCACGTCGCCCGTGCTCGAGGCGCTCTCAGCCACGCCCATTCCCGAGGGCAGCAAGTACGTAGCAAGCGCGCCGGAGCTCGAGGGCGTCAAAGATGCCGATAAACTGGGCTTTCTCATGTTTGGCGGCCGTCCCTTCCAGCTCGGCTGGTGCAACGGCCACAACACGCAGCTCAACTGCCTGGAGTATCACCGCGCGAGCGAATTCAACCTGGGCGCTCGCGACTTTATCCTGCTCGTGGCGCATCGCTGGGAGATCGAGGACGGCAAGCTCGACACCGCGTGTGTCAAGGCGTTTCGCGTGCCGGCGGGTACGGTCGTCGAAGTCTTCAACACCACGCTTCACTACACGCCGTGCATGGTCGACGACGGTGGCTTCCAGGTGATGGTGGCGCTGCCCGCCGGCACCAACGGTCCGCGCCCCGAGGCTGCGGCCGACATGCCCACGGCCGGCGACAGCTACTGCTACTGGAAGGCCGACAAGTGGGTTCTCTGCCATGCTGACAGCCCCAAGGCTGCCGAGGGCGGCTACGTAGGCCTCATCGGCAAAAACCTCGACATCGCCTGCGACTAGAATCTTCTGTCTCGATCTGTAACATCTAGCGGGCTAAATCGTCTCTACCTGTTACAGATTTAGACAAACTGCAGAAGCTGACCGAACAATCTCGATCTGTAACATCAGGCCCGGTTTTGGCTGCCTACCTGTTACAGATCGAGACAAACCGCCCCCAACCGCCACAAAGGTGCCTGTCCCCTTTGTGGTGATTGGCAGGCGGGTATCAAAAAGTGTCAGACGGGGCGGCTGTCGAGCACCTGCGTGCGAAAAGAAGTATCGGCCTGCGTCGCTGTCGTTGAGCGAGGCCCTATTTGCGGGGATACTGAAACCACGACAAACAGCGTGCGAAGGGATTGATACATGGCTTTCCGCAATGACTTCCTGTGGGGCGGCGCGACAGCTGCCAACCAGTGCGAGGGCGCCTATAACGTGGACGGCCGCGGCCTTGCCAACGTGGACGTGGCTCCGCACGGCCCCGAGCGCTATGCGGTGGTCTCCGGCCAGCGTAAAATGCTCGACTTCGAGGACGGCTATTACTATCCCGCGCAGACCAGCATCGATTTCTATCACCATTACAAGGAGGACATCGCCCTCTTTGCCGAGATGGGCTTTAAGACCTTCCGCATGAGCCTGGCGTGGACCCGCATCTTCCCCAACGGCGACGAGACCGAGCCCAACGAGGCTGGCCTGGCCTTCTACGAGGACGTGTTCCGCGAGTGTCAGGCGCACGGCATCGAGCCACTCGTGACCATCACGCACTTCGACTGCCCGATTCACCTCATCAAGGAGTACGGCGGCTGGCGCAACCGCAAGCTCATCGACTTCTACAAGAACCTCGCGACCACGATCTTCACCCGCTACAAGGGCCTGGTGAAGTACTGGCTTACCTTCAACGAGATCAATATGATTCTGCACCTGCCGTTTATGGGTGCCGGTCTGGTCTTTGAGGAAGGCGAGAACAAGGAGGCCGTCGAGTACCTGGCCGCCCACAACGAGCTCGTCGCCAGCGCTTGGGCAACCAAGATTGCCCACGAGATCGACCCCGAGGTCAAGATCGGCTGCATGCTCGCCGCAGGTAGCTACTACCCCTACAGCTGCCGCCCGGGCGATGTGCGCCAGGCGCAGCTCGACAATCAGGACAACTACTTCTTCGTCGACGTTCAGAGCCGTGGCTACTACCCGGCCTATGCCGTCAAGAAGCTCGAGCGTCTAGGCATCGATGTGGGCATGACGGACGAGGACCGCGAGATCCTGGCCACTAACACCGTCGACTTCATCAGCTTTAGCTATTACAGCACCCGTTGCTCCGCCGGTGCCAATAACCCCGATGTCGAGCGCACCCAGGGTAACGCCTTCGCCGGCGCCAAGAACCCCTACCTGCAGGAGAGCCAGTGGGGCTGGGCCATCGATCCACTGGGCTTCCGCATTACGCTCAACGACCTGTACGACCGTTATCAGAAGCCGCTGTTTGTGGTTGAGAACGGCCTGGGCGCCAAGGATGTTGTCGAGGAGGATGGTTCCATCAACGACGACTACCGTATCGACTACCTGCGCCAGCATATCGCCGCGATGCGCGATGCGGTGACCGAGGACGGCGTTGACCTGCTGGGCTACACCACCTGGGGCCCGATCGACCTGGTATCCGCCGGTACGGGCGAGATGTCCAAGCGCTACGGCTTTATCTATGTGGATCGCGACGACGCCGGCAACGGTACCCTCAAGCGTTCCAAAAAGAAGAGCTTCGACTGGTACAAGAAAGTTATTGCTTCTAATGGTGAGGACCTTTCCTAAGGAAGCTGAGACACTCAACTTCAGAGTCTCCTAACCAAGGCGCCCGGCGAGTAGTTAATGCTCGCCGGGCGCCTTGCCGTCTGCGGATTTTGGGACATGCGGCCCGCTTTTTCGACCCATCTGTCGGTACACTAAAAGCACTATGGGTACCCGCGAGCGACATATCGGCAACGCGGCCGCCCGATCCGCACCCGTGGCGGATCCCAGGGGCGGCAGGCTCTTCGCCATGCCGCGATTCCTTGTTGGCATAACACATCAGGTGTACCGCCACCGCGTCTTTGCTATCGCCGGTGTCATCACCGCGATGTTCCTCATGCTTTTGGCAGTCTTGCCGGCGCTGTTCGCCTTCGACCCCAAACTTTCTAACGCCGTGCCCGCCTATAGCGAGGTGTCCGAAGAGGTCGTGGATGCGCTCGTCCATTCGAGCTCTCTGCCGTTGCTTGTTGCCGCAATTGCATTTTCGATCTGGGGCGTATCGGTCTATCTGCGCTGTTTGGACTATGTGCTGCGCCGCCGCCTTGTTGCCGTCGCCATCATCTGCGCCCTGTGGATGATCGAAGTCATTCTCAAGTACAAGTCGTTCACGCCGTTCTATGCCACCGTGCTGTGGTACCTGTACTACGTGCCCATGACGCTCATTCCGCTGCTCTACCAGTTGTGTGGTTTGCGCCTTGCGGGCCTGGAGCAACACCGCCTGGGTCGCCGCTACTGTGCTGCGCTGTGGATTGTGGCTATCCTGCTTATCGGATTTGTTCTCACCAACGATTTTCACCAGCAGGTCTTCCACTTTGACCGTACAAGCGACACCTGGAGCAACGATTACACGTACGGCTGGGGTTATTTCGCCGTCCTGGGGGTGCGGACAGAAAGTTGGACCGCGGGGCGGTCCGGACTGGAGGTTCGCATG
>UROJ01000170.1 GCA_900549335.1 uncultured Collinsella sp. | reverse complement strand
TGCCGGGCGCGGCGCCACGTCGGGTGCCCTCGATGCCGCTCGCACGATTCACGGTTGCCGTGCCAAGCTCGCGCGCCTTTTAGGTTGCCCGAGGGCGGACCATGTTTGTTTTACGCCCAACTCCACCGCGGCGCTCAACACCGTTATCAATGGCGTGGTGCGCCCCGGCGACCGTGTGGTCACGACGGTACTCGAGCATAACTCCGTGCTGCGTCCGCTCAACCGCCGGGCAGCGGAGCGGGGTGTGACCGTTGAGCATGCGGGCTGCGACGCGAACGGTGCGCTCGACTACGAAGAGCTTGAGCGGCTGGTGACGCCGGGCACACGTGCCGTGGTGGTGACGCACGCCTCAAATGTGACCGGCAACGCGGTCGACATTGCGCGCGTGGCGGCCATGGCCCATGCGGCCGGTGCGCTGGTAATCGTCGATGCCTCTCAGTCTGCCGGCACGGCGCGTATCGATATGCAGGCCATGGGGCTCGACGTGGTGTGCTTTACCGGCCACAAGGGGCTCATGGGTCCGCAGGGGACCGGCGGCCTGGCCGTGGCGGAGGGCATTGACGTGGCCCCTTGGGCCATGGGCGGTACGGGCGTGCACAGCTTTGATCCACTGCAGCCGCTTGAGTGGCCCACACGCCTTGAGGCGGGCACGCTCAACGGCCATGGCATCGCTGGCCTTTCTGCCGGCCTCGACTTTATCGAGGCCCAGGGCGGGGTGGAGACGATTGCAGCTCACGAACGCGCACTCGCCGAACGTTTCCTCTCCGGCGCTCGCGAAATCCCCAGCATTGTACTTTACGGTGCGTTTGACCAACCTGCGCGCTCGGCGATCGTGTCGCTCAACGTGGGCGATATCGACTCTGCCGAGATCTCGGACGCGCTCATGCAAGGGTGGGGGATTGCGACGCGCCCCGGTGCCCATTGCGCTCCGCTCATGCACCGCGCGTTAGGTACCGAGCGCCAGGGCGTCGTCCGTTTTTCGTTTGGGTATTTCAACACGGATAAGGAAGTCGATACCGCGATTGACGCTTTGCACGATTTAGCCTGCTAAAGCTGCTAGAGCGTATATACTTGCGGGACGGGTCTTTTGCCCGTCCCGTTTTTGTTTCGACCCGAAAGGTGGTCCCATGGCTTCATCCGCCCCGCGCGGTCTGCGTTCCGACCATGTCGTTACCGTCGGCATTGCGCTGTTCTCGATGCTCTTTGGCGCCGGTAACCTCATTATTCCGCCGCTGCTGGCGCTGCAGGCAGGTTCTGCCACGCCGGTTGCCATGATCGGCTTTTTGATTGCCGCTATCGGTCTGCCCGTTATGGGATTTATCGCCGTCGCGCTCGCTGGCACGGCCCGAGAGCTGGCCGGGCGTGTGCATCCTAAGTTTGGCGAATTCTTCGTTGCGGCGGTCTACCTGGCCATCGGTCCGTGCCTGGCCATTCCGCGCACAAGCTCTACGGCGTTCGAAATGCTGGTGCCGCTGCTACCCGAGGGCGTTTCGCTCGGCACGGCACGTCTGGTGTTTGCCATCGGGTTCTTCGTCGTCGCGTTTGCGCTCACGCTGCGTCCAGGCGTCATCACGCGCGTGCTCGGCCGCATTACGGGCCCTGCGCTCATTGCGCTCATCGTGCTGGTCGTGGGTGCTGCCGTGATCTCGCCGCTGGGACCGGCTGCCGCGCCGCAGGCCCCCTACAATGCCGGTGCTGCCGTGCAGGGCTTTCTGACTGGCTATCAGACCATGGACCTGCTCGCGTCGCTCGCCTTTGGCATCATCATCGCCGAGACCATCCACGAGTTGGGTGTTACCGATGACAAGCGCGTGGCCTTTGAGATTTCGCGTTCCGGTGTGATCGCCGGCGTGCTCATGGCTATCATCTACTGCGGCTTGGGTCTTGCCGGTATGCAGCTCGGCACCGTGATGCCCGACGCTACCAACGGCGCCGCCATCCTCGCCCGTTCGGCCTCCATGCATTTTGGGCTTGCCGGCACGGTCGTGGTCTTCGCCATCTTCTTCCTTGCCTGCATGAACGTGTGCATCGGCCTCATCAGCTGTTGCTCGCGTTACTTCTGCGAGACGTATGTGGTCGAAGGGGGAGCGGAGGCTTCCGAGGAGGCCATGCGCCGTCCCTTTGCGGTTCTCGCCTTTGTGTTCGCTGCGTTTTCGTGCGTGCTCTCCAACGTGGGTCTCGACGTGATCCTCATGTTCTCGGTGCCTATGCTCAACGCCTTGTATCCCGTTGCCATCGTGCTGGTACTGATGGGCCTGGTGCACGGCTTTTGCGACGCTCATCCGCAGGTGTGGGTCTGGGTTGGCGGTGTGGTTGCCGTGCAGAGTGTGATCACCTCGGTCCGCGACGCGTTCTTTGCGGGCGTGTGGCTGCCGTTCGATGCGCTGCCGCTGGCGGATATCGGTGCCGCGTGGGCGCCGGTTGCCGTGGTGGCATTTGTGATCGGTCTGCTCCATAGTCGTTTTGTTGCACATTCGAGGAGCTAAGGCATCAATGCTTGCACAGGCGGGGAGTCTCCCCTATAATTTCCTTCGCTTTGGGACACGCAAGGTTTAGACCTTAGCTGCTCAACACCTTCGGGACGTGGCGCAGTTTGGTAGCGCGCCTGCTTTGGGAGCAGGATGTCGCAGGTTCAAATCCTGTCGTCCCGACCATATCTTGCGGGCGTAGTTCAATGGTAGAACCCCAGCCTTCCAAGCTGATGACGCGGGTTCGATTCCCGTCGCCCGCTCCATAAGAATTGTTTTAACGGCTTTGTTTCCTTCTGGGAATCAGAGCCGTTTTCATATACATGCCGGGGACCCCACATCCCCTCCTAAGTTGCGGTGAAATAGTTCCTGGATTAGCTGCAAAAGCTGTTATCCAGGAACTATTTCACCGCAACTTATTGAGGCCGAGTTGGTTGGGCCGATGTTAGGTTCTGTTGTCGAGAAGATGCGTGCCGTTGGTCAGGAGCCGGCGTAAGGTTTTGTTGTCGGAATACCATAGCCGCGCATCATGGCGCCAAATGCTTCGACATCGTAGGTGTCTGACAGCTTGAAGTGTATGACGTTATGACCCATGGCGCGAAGGTTTGCGTCGCGTATGAGGGCAGCTCGATAGGTCTTTGCTGCAGTATGTTCCGGATCATTTTGAGCATCGTCCTCAAACTTGCCTAGTCCATGAAGTTCGGCAAGCATCTAAGAGCCGTTCGGCATCTGCCATCCGTAGTCGGCCAGATAGTAGCCGGCGTTCCCCGGCCGTGTTATCTCAACCTGTAGTTCGGGCGTGGTGACGCCGGCAAGAATCATCGCCGCCCTTGCCTCCGATTCGCCACCGTTGTCCGATTGACCGTCCATATACTCAAAAACATCAAACGCACGCGCGATGCCGTGCAGCCCCCGGCAATTGGCCTGCGCGTATGCACGCAATTCTTCACGCTCGACACCGTACTCACGAGCCAACCCGTCGACATAGCCTAGTGCATAGCGAAAAGCGGTCGTTCGGGCGATATCGACCACCGTGCGATATGGATCCGTTAACGTAAACGGGCCGAGCTGCCATACGTCGCCCGGCCGCCAGCGTCGGTATTCAACGAATTCGTACATATCGCGTCTGGTGGAACGCGGCAACAGCACTTGCACCTTGTCGAGAAGCGTGTGTGCAGAACCGATGCCATAGAGCAGTGCCGCTGTTGCTCCGCAAAACACGGCATCCGGTTCAACGATCGCAATGGCGGATGCCAGCTGAAAAATTCGACCTTCTATACCAAGTCCATTCCAATATGCAGGGTCGGCATAGACGTGGTTATAGAG
>UROJ01000169.1 GCA_900549335.1 uncultured Collinsella sp. | reverse complement strand
GCCTCATTGTGGGCGTCGACTCCCGCGGCCTGCACGTGATTTTTAACATCACGGGCAACTCTACGATCGACGACCTGCACCTGCTCGAGGACGGCACCGCCATCATCAAGGGCGCCCAGGGCGCCTCGGGCGTGTCGACGTACTCGACCTTCCTCGCCGGTGCTATCCTGGTCATGGTCGCACTCGTGATTGTGCTCAACCTGGTTCGCAGCCGTACCGGTCGTGCCATTATTGCCGTGCGCGACAACAAGATCGCTGCCGAGTCTGTGGGCATCTCCGTCACCCAGTACCGCATGATCGCCTTCGTGGTTTCCGCTGCCCTCGCCGGTGCTGCCGGAGCCCTGTTCGGCGGCAACTTCTCGCAGCTTTCCGCCACTAAGTTCGACTTCAACACGTCCATTCTCATCCTGGTGTTCGTGGTCCTGGGCGGCCTGGGCAACATGCGCGGCTCCGTTATCGCCGCGGCGCTGCTCACGGTGCTCCCCGAGCTGCTCCGTCAGTTCTCGGACTACCGCATGCTCATCTACGCCATCGTGTTGATTCTGGTCATGGTCTTTACCAACAACCCGCAGCTCAAGGCGTTCTTCGCACGCATTAAGGACCGCTTTGCTTCCAAGAAGGGGGTGGCAGCCGATGCCCAGTAAGTTTGAGTTCAACAAGGGCAAGATGGTCCCGTATCCTTCTGGCGCCATCGTTCCCGACCGCGACCTGGGCCAGCGCCCGGCGCTCGAGTGCATCCACCTGGGCATTGAATTCGGCGGCCTTAAGGCAGTCGATGACTTTAGCCTGACCATCGGCAAGACTGAGATCGCCGGTCTCATCGGCCCCAACGGTGCCGGCAAGACCACGGTCTTCAACCTGCTCACCAAGGTGTACCAGCCTACGCACGGCACCATCCTGCTCGACGGTGAGGACACTTCGGGCAAGTCGGTCTACCAGGTCAACCGCATGGGTATTGCCCGTACGTTCCAGAACATCCGCCTGTTCAACACCATGACGGTGGAGGACAACGTTAAGGTCGGCCTGCACAACCAGGAGCGCTACTCCGGTTTTGAGGGCGTGCTGCGCCTGCCGACGTATTGGAAGCACGAGAAGGCCGCCCACGAGCGCGCCATGGAGCTGCTGTCCATTTTTGACATGGAGCACCTGGCAAATGAACAGGCCGGATCGCTGCCTTACGGCGCTCAACGTCGTCTGGAGATCGTCCGCGCGCTTGCCACCAACCCCAAGCTGCTGTTGCTCGACGAACCTGCCGCCGGCATGAACCCGTCCGAGACCGCGGAACTCATGGAGAACATCGTCAAGATTCGCGACACCTTCGGCATCGCCATCATGCTTATCGAGCATGATATGTCGCTCGTTATGAACATCTGCGAGGGCATCTGCGTGCTTAACTTTGGCAAGGTCATCGCCAAGGGCACGGCAGAGGAAATCCAGAACAACGACGCCGTTATCGAGGCGTATCTGGGTAAGCAGGATAAGGGGGAGAACTAAATGGCAGAGCCGATGCTTTCCGTCTACAACATCAACGTCTGGTACGGCGCCATCCACGCCATCAAGGACATCTCCTTTAACGTTAACGAGGGCGAGATCGTGGCCTTGATTGGTGCCAACGGTGCCGGCAAGTCCACAACGCTCAAGACCGTCTCGGGCTTGCTGCGCTCCAAGACCGGTTCCATCAAGTTTATGGGCGAGGACATTACTCATACGCCCGCTGATAAGCTGGTTGGTAAGGGCCTGGCTCAGGTTCCCGAGGGTCGTCGCGCCTTTTTGCAGATGACGGTCGAGGAGAACCTGGAGATGGGTGCCTATACGCAGCCCAAGTCCACGGTGGCTCCGGGCCTGGAGCGCGTCTACGAGCAGTTCCCGCGCCTGAAGGAACGTCGTCGCCAGGTCGCCGGCACCCTTTCAGGCGGCGAGCAGCAGATGCTCGTTATGGGGCGCGCCCTTATGAGTAACCCCAAGCTGCTCATGCTCGACGAACCTTCCATGGGTCTGGCACCGATTCTGATCGAACAGATCTTCCAGATTGTCGAGGACCTGCACAAGGCCGGCACCACGGTGCTTCTGGTCGAGCAAAACGCGCAGATGGCGCTTTCCATCGCCACACGCGGTTACGTGCTCGAGACCGGCAAGATCACCATGACCGGCACCGGCCAAGAGCTCCTGCACGACGACAACGTCCGCAAAGCCTACCTCGGAGGCTAACCCACCTAACAAAAGGGGCGCTGACTATCTCAGTCAGCGCCCCTTTTTAAGTTGCGGTGAAATAGGGACTGAATACGGGCTCCAGAGGCCAAAAGAGTCCCTATTCCACCGCAACTTCATGGGAATGTGTGACAATGCCCGTCGGAAAACATCTGCTGTCTTTGGGGGTCTATCTATGCTGTACGAGTTTTGTGCCGAGAACTTTGAGCGGGTGCCGGCGGCTATCGATGCCGGTGCAAGGCGTATCGAGCTGTGCGACAACCTTGCCGTTGGTGGCACCACGCCTTCTGCCGGCGTTATCAGCGCTACAGTCAGCTATGCTCACGAGCATGACGCGCGAGTGATGTGCATGATTCGCCCGCGTGGCGGTGACTTTCATTACAACCAAGACGAGCTGCGCATGATGGAGATGGACCTGGGCCTTGCCGTAAGCGCCGGCGTTGACGGCTTGGTCTTTGGCTGCTGCAAGCCCTGCGCTGGCGGATGGGCGCTCGACGAGCTTACGTTGGGCGCCCTCGTGATGGCCGCGGGCTGCGCGACCGAGGAATGCAAGCGTGAGCCCATCGACATCACCTTCCACATGGCGTTTGACCAGCTCTCGCCCGAGGCTCAGCTCGACGCGATTGACACACTCGCCGACTGCGGCATCACACGCATCCTGACGCACGGCGGTGCCGCCGGCACGCCGATCGAGGACAACCTGGAGCATCTGTCGCGTCTTATCGAGTGTGCGGGCGACCGCTTGACCATCCTTCCCGGCGGCGGCATTTCCACGGCCAACCGCGATACCGTGGCGGCGGCACTGGGCGTCTCCGAGCTCCATGGCACAAGGATCGTACCGCTGGAGGTGTAGCCCGTGGCGCTTGTATTCGATGTTCAGCAGGCGAGCGGCAAGCCCGACGACAACCGTCGCCCCGGTACCGCGTGCCCCTTTTGCAACACGGAGGGGCTCACCGACATCATTCGCCGTGATGGCGATTGCATTTGGCTCGAGAATAAGTTCAAGACCCTGCGCGCCACCCGTCAAACCGTGCTGATCGAGTCGGCCGATCACGATGCCGACCTGGTGACCTATGAGCCGGATGAACTCCACCATGTGATGCGGTTTGCCCTGGGTTGCTGGCAGCAGATGATCGATTCACAGCAGTATCGCAGTGTGCTCATGTACAAGAACAAGGGTCCGCTCTCGGGCGGTAGTCTCGTTCATCCGCACATGCAGATTGTGGGTTTGGAGCAGGAAGACGGCTACACTTCGCTGACTTCTGCCAATTTCGAAGGCATCAATGTCTGGCAACAGGGGAGAATCTCGGTCAACATCTCAACCGAACCGATTATGGGGTTCTTTGAGGTCAATGTTTCAGCCCCGCAGGGAATCGCCGCCAGCGATGACACGAGAGACCAAGCCGAGGCGGATCTCTTCGCCGATGCGATCCAGGTAGCTCTGCGCTATATCCTGAACGAGCACCACGGTGGTCGCGCAGAGTCGTACAACCTGTTCTTCTATCACCTGGGCGGTCGGACCATTGCCAAGGCGCTGCCGCGTTGGGTGGTTTCGCCCTACTTTGTCGGCTATCGTTTGGCCCAGGTCAATGC
>UROJ01000168.1 GCA_900549335.1 uncultured Collinsella sp. | reverse complement strand
GGATGACGTTGTCGTTGCCCTCGC
This sequence comes from uncultured Collinsella sp., assembly GCA_900549335.1. Lineage (GTDB taxonomy): Bacteria > Actinomycetota > Coriobacteriia > Coriobacteriales > Coriobacteriaceae > Collinsella. The sequence continues at coordinate 3,831 of UROJ01000168.1, read as the reverse complement.
TCATGATGTACTCGGCGGCCATGAGCAGCTCATCGATCGTGCCGGACATGCCGCGCTTAAGCAAGATCGGAGTCTTGGTCTTGCCGACCTCTTTGAGCAGGGGGAAGTTCTGGGCGTTGCGGGCGCCGATCTGCATGACGTCGATCTTCTTGTCCAGGAAGACCTGCACGTCGCGCGGGTCCATGATCTCGGTGACGATCGGCATGTCGAGCTCGGCAGACGCCTCGCACAGCAGGTCCAGACCGGCGGGGCCCATGCCCTGGTAGGCGTAGGGGGAAGTGCGGGGCTTGTAGGCACCGCCGCGCAGCATCGTGGCACCGGCGGCCTTCACGCGGCGGGCGATGCGGATGAGGTTCTCGCCCTCGACGGAGCACGGGCCGGCGATGACCTGGAACTGATCTCCGCCGATCTTGACGCCGTGGCCGCAGTCGATGACGGAGTCCTCGGGGTGGAACTTGCGATTGGCGCGCTTGAACGGCTCGGAGACGCGCTGCACGCGCTCGACGACGTCCATGGACTCGAGCAGGAACGGGTCGATCTTGGTCGTATCGCCCACCAGGCCGATGATCGTCTCGTTCTCGCCGCGCGAGACGTCGGTCTTCAGGCCCTTTTTCTCAATCCAGCTGACGATATGGCTGACGGCCTCGTCGCTGGCGCTCTGCTTTAAAATTGCAATCATGGTGTGCCTCTCACATCGATGGATAACCCTTGCAAAAACGGCCCGCATCGCGAGCCGTGTATATATGGTGCATGAGAGTTTATACTATCTGATTCGCTTTTGCCTTCTAAAGTGAGCCGTTGCGCCGCGTCTTCCTCGGAATTGCAAAGCTTTTTCTTTTATTTTGATAGCCCGTGGTGCACTTGGGTATAATGCCAAACGTTGGCCCTATTAGCTCAGGGGATTAGAGCGTCTGCCTCCGGAGCAGAAGGCCGTTGGTTCGAATCCAACATGGGGCACCATCGAACGTAAGACCGTCCGAACCTCGCATGGTCCGGGCGGTTTTTCTTATACCGACGCGACGTGATGGGACGTGGTATGGCAGCAACGGATATCGAGCGCGGACTCTCGACCGCCGAGGTCGAGGAGCGCATCGCCGCCGGTAAGATCAACCGCAACATGGAGCTCAAGACCAAGTCGGTCAAAGAGCTCATCATCGAGAACCTCTGCACGTTGTTCAATTTGATCAACGTGATCTTGGCGTTCCTGGTCATTTTGACCGGTTCGTTTAAGAATCTGACGTTCCTGTTCGTGGTGTTCCTCAATACCGCTATTGGCGTCATCCAGTCCATGCGTTCCAAGAAGATGGTCGATAAGCTCACGCTGCTGACCTCCAAGAAGGCCATCGCGGTGCGCGACGGCGCCGAGGTGGAGCTCGACCTGGACCAGATCGTGCTCGACGACATCATCCGCCTGGGGCGCGGCGACCAGATTCCCGCCGACGCCGTGGTGGTTTCGGGCGAGGCGCTCGTGAACGAGAGTCTGCTGACGGGCGAGAGCGACCTTATTAAGAAACAGCCCGGTTCCGAGCTCATGAGCGGCAGCTTTATCGACTCGGGCCTGCTGCGCGCCCGCGTGATCCATGTCGGCGCCGACAACTACGTGGCCAAAATTAATAACGAGGCCAAGTACGTCAAAAAGGTTAATTCCGAGATCATGAACGTGCTTAACGCCATCGTTCGCTTTGCGAGCATCATCATGATCCCGCTCGGTTTGGCGTTGTTTGCCTCGAGTGTGAGCGAACTGTGGGATGCCGCGGGAACCCCGGGCGATAGCGCGCTTTCGTGGTGTTTCTCCGAGCTGTTGGCTGGTCATGTGCCTTCGTCGGCGCTGCTGTCCACGGTGGGCGCCCTGCTGGGCATGATCCCGCAAGGCCTGGTGCTGCTGACCTCGTCGGTGCTCGCCATCGCCACGGTGCGCCTGGCTCGCCGCAAGGTGCTGGCGCAGCAGCTCTACTGCATCGAGACACTCGCTCGCGTCGACGTGCTGTGCCTGGACAAGACGGGCACCATCACGTCGGGCCGCATGGAGGTCGAGGGCACGTATCCGCTGCCGGTTGAGGGCGTGAGCCTAGGCGCCGGCTCGGACGAGGCGGCCGTTCCCGTCGATACCACGGTGCTCGATTTTGCGCTGGCTAACGTCGCGCGTGCGACTTCGGCCGATGCCAACGAGACCTGCCAGGCGCTGCTCAACTATTACGCCGATCGCCCGGTCGAGGTGTCTGAGCCGCTGTCGGCCATTCCATTCTCGTCGTCTAAAAAATGGAGTGGCGCTTCGTTTGCGCAGGGCTCCTATGTGATGGGTGCGGCGCAGTTTGTGCTCTCTGATCGTGTTTTTGCCCAGGTCGAGAACCGTGTCGCCGAGCTTGCCGATACCTGCCGCGTGCTCGTGGTGGCGCGCGTGGACGGCTTTACGCCCGATGGCGATATGGTGGGCGAGGCCGAGCCCGTGGGCTTTGTGACCATCCGCGACGAGATTCGTACCTCGGCGGCCGAGACCATCGGCTACTTTAACGAGCAGGGCGTGACCCTCAACGTGATCAGCGGCGACGACCCGCGTACAGTGTCGTCGATCGCGCGCGTGGTGGGCGTGCCGGGGGCGGACGCTTATGTGGACGCCACGACGCTCGATACGCCGGCCAAGCTCGATGCCGCAGTGGACCGCTACCATGTCTTTGGTCGTGTGACCCCGCAGCAGAAGCGCGAGCTCGTGCAGGCGCTCAAGCGCCGCGAGCACACCGTGGCCATGACGGGCGACGGCGTCAACGACGTGCTGGCGCTCAAGGAGGCCGACTGCTCCGTGGCCATGGCGGCTGGCTCCGATGCCGCACGTAACGTGGCCGAGATCGTACTCGTCGACAATGACTTTGCCTCGATGCCCGCCGTGGTGGCCGAGGGCCGTCGCTCCATCAACAACCTGCAGCGTTCGGCCTCGCTGTTCCTGACCAAGACGCTGTTCTCGATGGGCCTGGCGGCGCTGTGCATCGCGCTGCCGCCGTACCCCTTCGAGCCCATCCAGATGACACTCATCAACTTCTTCTGCATCGGCGCGCCGGGCTTTGTGCTGGGTTTGGAGCCCAACAATGCTCGCGTGAAGGGGTCATTTTTGACGAACGTACTCAAGCGTGCGCTGCCGGCGTCGATTGCAGTCATTTTGGCTGCGGCGCTCGATATCTTTGTGGCGCGCGTGTTTGGCTTTAGCCAGCTCACGCTGTCTACGATGTGCCTGCTTACGTCGTGCGCGGCGAGCGTCAGCCTGATCTGGCACATCTCGCAGCCTCTCACGCCCTTACGTGTGGTGCTCTTTGTGTTTGTAGTCGCCGGCATCCTGGTGGGCGTTATCGGATTCCCGGAGCTGCTGTCTATTGCCAACCTGTCGATAGGCCAGATGGTTATCTTGGCTGTCATCGTGATCTTTACCTGCTCGGTGTTCTTTAAGCTCGCCACGATGATGGATTCGCTCAAGCCGCGTCGTCGTCATGCCGCAACTGGTTTTGGCCGTGGTGTGCGCGTTCACCTGGGTCGCGGTGGCGGCAAGGTGAGCTCGACGGGTTCGACGGCCGAGCGTTTTGCCAAGCGCGTCGCCGCCGACATGGCGCAGCGCCGCGAAGATCGCACCGCTCGCGAGGCCGAGGCCCGCGCACTTGAGGGCGTGGCCCAGGCCCAGCCCAAGAAAAAGAAGAGTACCGGAGCCAAGCGCTCTCGCGTGACCAAGTCCGCCCAAGGCATCAAAGTCTCGATGCCAAGCAAAAAGAAGAAGTAGCTACGCGCCCTGGCGATGTTGAATTGGTGCCTTGTTCCTGTGGGGCCGTGGCGATGTTATGCTCTAACCTC
>UROJ01000167.1 GCA_900549335.1 uncultured Collinsella sp. | reverse complement strand
TAATCTGATGAGAAATTGAGTGAGGCCGGAGCTTTAGCTCCGGCCTCCTTATATAAGGGCTCGGCAAAGCCGAGCCACCAAATTTGCATCAGCCCCCAGAACATGTTTGAGAACTGTGCTTGAAGTGCGTTAACGCAGGGTCGGAATGGGGGCAACTTCCCAACGCATTCCGCAGGGGGCGGTACATTTTGTAGCGCGAAGCGCGAATCAAAATGTACCGCATGCCCGAGGACGCGTTGGGAAGTTGCCCCCATTCCGACCCGGACATACGGATCTACCTGCGCATTTACAAATTCGTAAACTTTTTTGAAAAAAGTGCTTGCACAGTTCTCGAATCATAGGTTATTATCTTCCTCGTTGAACGCGCGGGTCCAACAAAATGAACCGTGAATCAACAACATAGCATGTCGGAGTGGCGGAATTGGCAGACGCGCTAGCTTGAGGTGCTAGTGACCGCTTTTTGGTCATGCGGGTTCAAGTCCCGCCTCCGACACCATCGCATTTGAGAAGCCTCTTCGGAGGCTTTTTTGTTACCGATAGACGGTGGGGTCCACGATGGAAACGCTTGAACGCAACGAGTGGGCAGACGTTGCCCAACTAGTCGAGATCACGAGCGATGCTGTCATCATCTGCGAGCTCGACGGAACCATTCTGCATGTGAATAATCGCTTACTTGGCTTGATGTGCGAGGAACGCGCCGATGTCATCGGTGGAGACGTTAAAGACGTCCTGTACTCGTCCGCTTTTGAACGTGCGACGGAACATCGTCTGCCATTTGAAACTGATGGCTCCGAGAACGAACTGATGCTCAAGCTGAGTGACGGCTCTTTTATCCCCGTCTTGGTTCGTGCGGGCTCCGTAACGCCTCCACGCATCTTTGGGCGCCGTGCACCACGTGTCCTGGTGGCGCTTCACAGTATCGAGGAACAGTATTCTCACGACCGTCAACTCAAGCGTGCGTTATCGGAGCTTAGAGTGGCGAACAAACGTCTCTCTGGCACGCTCTCGGTCATTATGAGCACTGTGGGCTCCGATGAGTTACCCAGCCTGCTTGATACCGTTTTGAACCAGCTTGTAGGAACGCTCGATGCTTCGGGTGCCGCTATCTATTTTTCTGAAAGCGGCGGTTTTAAGCTACGCGGTGTTTCCAAGGAGCTATACGACAGCTACCTGCCCGAGTTTTTGCCGTATGGCGCTGGCATTCCGACGTATGTTCTTCGCGAGTCGCGTGCCTGTCGCTTGTCGATTCAACAGGACCTTGAGGGCGATAGGGCCGCCTCCGGTATGTTCATGGACCTGGACAATCGTTCTAAGCACCTGTTGCGAGTGCAGGATATGCCTCCGTACCGCAGCGAGATCTGTCTTCCCGTTTTTTACGGTACGCAGATCCTTGGCGTGCTGGAAGTTGGTTGGAAACGCCCCCAGGCACCGCTCGCCTATGACGTTAATGTACTCGAGGTCATTTGCGATTACCTGTCTATCCAGCTGGTCGGCATGGCATCGAGCCTTCGCTCTCGCCGCACGTCCGAGCTTGGCCGCTCGCTCAATGTCTTACGTGATGAGTTGTTTACCTTTCTAGACGATTCCACCGCGGCTACCCGGGCAGTATCGTCCGAGATCTGCAATATGCTTAACTGCCATTTTTGCCCTGTTGAGTATGACGCCAGTCTGGATTCCTATGTCATAGATTTTGAAGGCGGCAGTCGCGTTGCTTTGCCGGACGATCCCGAGAAGCTTTTCTTTTCCACGACGGCGCCAGCGGCACGTTTGGGGGCTGCCCCCGATGGCTTTGAGGCATCTGTTTTGGGCGGCACGAGTGCCGAGGACCTTAAACACGTCCGTATAACTCGCGTTGACGAATCGATGCCTATGGGAGGCTGGCTTAGGGCACATGGCCTGCCTTGCCAGGGTCTCTACGTCGACGCCGGCATCGAGGCGGGGCGCCCGCGCTCTGAGGGCGATGGCAAGCACAGTAACGACGCGATCGTTCCTGCTTCTGTTGCGAAGGGCCCGACGACGCGCGCGCTGCTGCTTCGTGATGGTAGCCAAGAGCCGATTGATGACCTTGAATATGACTACTTGGTGCACTTGGCTCATGACTTTGAACTGATCTATGAAGGCGAATCTCAAAAGCGTGAGGAGCGCCATATCGCTCAGACCCTCCAGATTGGCATGAGAAATTCACTGGGGGATGTTCCGGGTATCGCAACCGATTCGGTGTACCTGTCGGCCACGAACTCGGCGTTGGTCGGCGGCGATTTCTATACGCTCATCCGTCTTCCCGACGATTGCGCCGTCATGATTCTGGGCGATGTGTCTGGCAAAGGCATTGAGGCTGCATCGATGTCCGCGCTCGTCAAGACGGCCCTGACGGCATATGCTTGGGAGGGCGCTGGACCGGCCCGCATGGCACGCTCCCTTAACAGCATGCTCATGGGCTTTTCGAGGGTCGAGACGTTCGTGACGGCCTTTATCGCCAAGATTGACCTTAAAGCCGGACGCGCAACATATTGTTCGGCGGGCCATCCTCCGACCATGGTCATCAGGCCAGAGTCGATGCCGCTGGGTGGCGGCGAGGCCCGTGGGGGAGAGGTCGAGCTGCTTGGATGCCAATCGGGCGTAATCGGTGCCTTTGAGAGCATGGTCTACGAGACGGGTGCCTTTACGTTCGCTCCTGGTGACATGCTATTTATGTACACCGACGGAACGATCGAAGCACGTGATCGCTCGGGTGCTTTCTTTGGCGAACAGCGCCTTCGCGACCTTCTGCTCTCTGTCTCGTGTGAGGGCGTATCGGGCATTTGCGGCAAGGTCTTGGGCGAGCTTGACCGATTTACCGAATCGGCGCTGGACGATGACATTGCATTGGTGTCCCTTGAGTTTTTACGGGGTCGTTCATAGACGACGCTGGGCGGGCTGAATCCGTACGGTTGGGGAAACGAATGCATCGAGTGGGCTTTTTTGGGGAACCATGGTCGTATGAATGAGTGGAATGACATAGCGGTTTTGACGCCACCAGGCGATATCGACATCGCCACGGTGCCTGCGCTGCGTCGGCGGTTGGATGCTTTGATTGGCCGCGGCGTGCGTCGTGTCGTCATCAACTGTCAGGCTGTTAGCTTTATCGATTCGACGGGCTTGGCATTCCTGCTTACGCGCGCTCGTGAGCTCATGAGGCGAGAAGGCCTGCTTTCGCTCGTCAATACATCAGGTGAAGTTGTTCGCTTTTTGGAGATTGCTCGTCTTGTCGATATCCTTCATGTCGCGGGGCCGGCACGGGAGTCAATTCCCGCCATTCCGGTGGGGGAGCTGCCTCGCTGGAGTAAGAGCGTTGAGGTCCGTCAGGGTATCGAGAATCTTCCATACTACCGACATCGCATCGCCGAACTCCTTGAATCGCTTCCGTTGCGCCGTGACGAGCGCTACGATGTCGCATTGGCGTCGGGGGAGGCACTGGGTAATGCCTATGACCATGCGGGCGGTATCGGGTGCGTCCTGACGGTTCAGGCCTATGGCGATCGCGTTGTGGTTGAGGTGCTTGATCGAGGTGCCGGCTATTCTATCGATGAAACGAGCGAGCCGGTTGCATCTGAGGAACGCGGCCGTGGTATCAAGCTTATGCGTATGCTCGTCGATAACGTGGAGGTTGCTCGTCGTACGGACGGCGCCGGCACGCGCGTGCAGATGGTGAAGCTGTTTAGCGGAGCGCTGGAATCGTGTGCCTAGCCAATCGCTTTAGCGCGTTTAGCTACTAAGAACATGCGGCAGACAAGTTTTTTGAAAAAAGTACTTGCGTCTTTTGGACAACTCGCGTAAATTAATAACCCGCAAGCGGACATGGCTCAGTTGGTAGAGCACAACCTTGCCAAGGTTGGGGTCGCGGGTT
>UROJ01000166.1 GCA_900549335.1 uncultured Collinsella sp. | reverse complement strand
TTGGCAAAGTGCGTAATGCGGTACGGAATGGGATCGGCGATGCCAGGGACCATATAGCCCACGAAGATATCCGGAACCACGCAGCCAAACAAAAAGGCATTGCGGTCGCGCACGCTATTGGCAAGCGCACCGGTGCGCTCCAGCAAACGCTCCGTCTGAGCGATATGAATGTTCCAGCTTGGCATAGCCACCCCCATAAAAACCTGGATAACTATACCATCACGGCAAAGCCGCGCGGGCGGCTACGCACGCTCTACGCAGCAACTAGTCCGTAGCACCGCTTTCGGTTCCATACGACGGCGAAGGTGCCTCGACCACATGGTGATATCGATCGATATAGATTGCACGGGCACCCAGGCGTCGCACCAAATCCTGGTGATGCGTGCTCATCAAGACCGTCTTACCCGCCGCGACGTAGGCCAGCAAGAAGTTGACCACGATGTCGCATGAATCCTCGTCGAGTCCATTGGTAGGCTCGTCGAGGACCAAGATATCCGGGTTCATCGACACCACCGCAGCCAGCGCAACGCGTTTCTTTTGCCCGCCCGAGAGCTGATAGGGAGAGGCATCGGCAAGGTCGACAACCTGAAACAGCCCCATGGCATCGCGCACGCGGCGCTCGAGCTCGTCTGCCGGCAGCCCCATCTGCGCGGGACCAAAAGCAACTTCCTCGCCCACCGTAGCGCAGAACAGCTGAGCATCGGCATTCTGGAACACAAAACCTACGCGCTGATGAAAACGCTGAGCGGCCGCGGAATCCTTTAGAAACGCCGCATCGATCACGTGCCCGTCAAACAGGTATGCCCCTGCGTCCGCGAGCTCAAGGCCGTTGATAAGGCGCATGATCGTCGTCTTGCCACAACCGTTAGGACCAAGCAGAGCAACGAGTTCACCACGATCCACCTGCAGCGAAACGCCGTCGACCACCGTATGACCCGCATAGGAAAACACCACGTCGCGAAACTCGATGAGCGGCGTGGTCTCGGCGCCGGCAGCACCGCTCGCGCACATCGCGCCATTTGTATCGTTTGCCAAAACGTCGCCCTTCCCTATCCACATCGACGGCTCGACCGCCCGCGCTACAGCACCGCGCACAACACGGCGAGCAGAACCACAACGGCTGCGTAAACGGCATCACGCCAGCCAAACCCGGCGCGCGCGGGAGCCGGATACGCACCGGCAAAGCCGCGGCAAAGCATAGCCTCGTCCATCGCGCGGCTGCATTCCATCGCCTTGATAAAGGTCATGCCCATGATACCCGCGATCGAATCGGTACGCGAAAATCCCTCAGGCGCACGGCCAACGCTGCGCAGCATGACCGATTCGCACAGATTGTGCGCCGTGCGACCCAGCACCTCGATGTGCTTGAGCGCCATATCAAACGTAAAGATGACCTCGTCGGGCAGATGTAGCGTCTTGAGCGCCGCCGACATGCGGCTCCAGGTAAGCGTCCACGAAACGCCCAGCACGAGCGACACGTTAATGAACGTCTTAAGCGCAATTTTGAGCATGGCGCCCGTAGCGGAAGCGCCCAGCAGCAGGGCAGGCAGCGCCAGAACCACTGCGAGCCCCGTGGCGCCGAGCGCCGGTACAATGGTCGCACGCAGCCCGCGTGCGGGGCGCACCGCGACCAGCACCAGCGCGATAGCCGCCATCAACATGAGGTACAGCGGGCTCTGCGTCAGACACACGCATAGAACGCAGACGAACATCCCCACCAGGCGCACCGGAGCCGAAACGCAAGAAAGGGCGCGGTCGACCATCGACCCGCCCTCGTGCGCGCCCCCACCCAGGCGAACCCGCTCAAGCAGGCTCGCCAGGTGCAGGACGTTCTTTTGCATCACACGATGCCGAGCCCCCACGGGCTCGTAACGCTGCTCGACCGCAAGCCAGCTAGGCAGCTCGGCTATTGCCATGAGCACCGCTTTCCTTAACCGTCAGCGAGATCAGACGGAATGCGATGGTGAGCACCGCCACGCCAATCACGCCGGACAGGATATACATGGCAGCCTGACCGGCAAAGCCAAGACCCTGCTCCTCGGAATAGGCCTGCAGGTAATCACCCGTAGGCAGAACGTCGGCAAAGGTCGGGGTATCAAGGCCGACCGAAGCTTGCAGGCTGTCGTCACCAACCTCCTGAACGGCGGTCGCGGCGCCCTCGGCGTCCCACTCGCCCCATGCGTCACCTGTGGCAAGCAAGCCGAGCGGCGTAGCCACGACAAGCACGGCAACCAAGATGAGCGTGGGGACCAGCGAGGTCTTCTTGGCAGCAGCGCCCTCGGCAGTAAGCTGGCCATCGACGGCCTCGGGCCCGACGATAACGCTCGGCGCCGTCTTCTTGATAAAGCCGTAGATCGCGGCAGTCGCCACGCCCTCGACCACGCCGGCAACCAGCATATGCGGGATCAACATGGCCGGAATAGCCACGGACAGCGGGAAGGGGCAGTACAGCGGAGCGCCCGAAGCGTTGGTGAAGAGCATCGGCTGAATACCAAACTCGATTGCCGCGCACAGGGCTGCCAGGCACAGGCCGACCCAACCGCTCACGACGGCAGAAACCGAGGTGCCCCAGCTCTTGTCGTGCAGGCGGCTGTTGAGCGCACGGAACACGATAGCAGCGACAAACGGCAGCACAAAGGCCATGTTAAAGCAGTTGGCGCCAAACGACAGAACGCCGCCGTCGCCAAACAGCAGCGCCTGCAGTGCCAGCGCAACCGAGACAGCGATAGCCGCGGCCTCGGGGCCAAGCAGCAGCGCGATGAGCGCGCCGCCAACGGCGTGACCAGTGGTGCCGCCGGGCAGCGGCACGTTGAACATCATGAGCAAGAAGGAGAATGCGGCGCAGATGCCCAGGAAAGCCATATGCTCGCGATCGAGCGTGGCGCGCACCTTTTTGATGCAGTGGACCCATACGGGCACCATCGCCACCGCCATGACGGCATCGGTCTGCGGAGACAGATAATTATCTGGAATGTGCATGAGCCCTCTCAATCAGAACGTTGCGTGTTACGTTTCCAACAATCCGTAACACCGACTCTGCATACTAACAAAAAGGCGCACCGCCCACAACGCAGCACCCCCTTGCAATACGTACGTTATTAGCCCAGATCCACGCACCGACCAATAAAGGGCCCATGCACTCCCAACTTTCCGGTCACCCAGAAGAAGGTGCGGTCCGCTCGCAACAAGGTTAACGCAGGAACCCGCCCCCGAGAGGGGTTTTCTAAGGCAACATCCCGCAGCCGCGAAGCGGCGAGGACGTTGCCGTGAAAACCCCGCAGGGGGCGGGTTCCGAACGGCAAAGATTACGAGCGGACCTCGCCGTTTACGCCCTTGCACACCTTGGTGACGATCTTCTGGTGCGCCTTTTCGACCTCTTCGCTGGTGAGCGTGTGGTCGTCGGAGCGATACGTAAGCGCAAAGGCCATGGACTTCTTGCCCGCTCCGATGCGGATGGGATCGCGGTAGACATCGAACAGGCGCACGCCCTCGAGCAGCTTGCCGCCGGCACTCGTAATACGACGCTCAAGATCCTCGCAGGTCACAGTGTTGTCGACCACGATAGCAAGGTCGTGCTCAACGGCCGGGTACTGCGAGAACTCACGGTAGTTCTCCTGGTTGCGGGCGCCCTTGATCAGCTTGTCCAAGTCGAGCTCAAAGGCAACGACGACCTCGTCAATGCCCATAGCCTCGCGCGCCTCGGGGTGAATCTCGCCAACCCAGCCCAGCACGGTACCGCCCGAGAGCACCTCGGCAGCACGACCAGGCTGCAGGAAGGCATAGCCCTCGCCCTCGACGGGACGGAAGCGAACCTTCTCGACGCGCAGCTGGGCAAGCAGCTCCTCGACAATGCCCTTGCCAAAGAAGAAACGCAGCTTACGGTACTTCATGTTCCAGGACTGCTCGCTCCACTGGCCCGACAGCACGCCCGCTACGGACTTGGTCTCCTTGGGCAGGCTGGCGTTCTCGCGACCGTGGAACAAGCTGCCGACCTCGTACAG
>UROJ01000165.1 GCA_900549335.1 uncultured Collinsella sp. | reverse complement strand
TCCTGGCACAGTGCCGTAGCCGTGGAATCCATAACCTGCAGACCGCGGACGAGAACCTCGTGATAGGTAATCTTGTCAAAACGGACGGCATCGGCGCACTTGACGGGATCCTTGTCGTAGATGCCGTCAACCTTGGTGGCTTTAATCAGAATCTCGGCGCCGATCTCGCACGCACGAAGAGCCGCGGCGGTGTCGGTCGTAAAGTACGGATTGCCCGAACCGGCGGCAAAAATAACGACGTTGCCCTTGGAAAGGTGGTTGATGGCGCGACGGCGAATATAGGGCTCGCAGATCTCGTTCATCTGGATAGCGCTCATCACGCGGCAGGGAACATCGTTATGCTCGAAGGCATCCTGCAGGGCGAGCGCGTTCATAACGGTTGCCAGCATGCCCATGTAGTCGGCCTGAGCACGCTCCATGCCACCGGCAGCGCCGGCCATGCCGCGGAAAATATTGCCGCCGCCGACAACGACGCCGACCTCATGGCCAACGGCGAGCAGCTCCTTGACCTGCTTGGCAAGATGGTCGGTAACCTTGGGGTCGATGCCATATTGGCCGTCGCCCATCAGCGCTTCGCCGGAAAGCTTAAGAAGCACGCGTTTATATCGGATGTCGGACAAAGCGATCCTCCTTTAGATTGAACTCTCAACATTCTATCAAAGGCTCTAAGAAGAGCCATGAAAAAGCAGGCTGTGAGTAAAACCCACAGCCTGCTCATTACCAGCTACAAGAGCTTATTTACTCGCCACGGACCAGACGGTCAAAGGCAACGACGGTAATGGTGTCGCCGAGCTCCTTGGAGACCTGCTCTGCGTACTTCTTGATGGTGAGGGAGCTGTCCTTGATGAACTCCTGCTCGGTGAGCACGGACTGCTTGTAGAACTTCTCCAGACGGCCGACAGCCATCTTCTCCTGAATGGCCTCGGGCTTGCCGGACTCGGCAGCCTGAGCCATGTAGATCTGCTTCTCGTGCTCGACGGTCTCGGCCGGAACCTGATCGCGGGTAGCGCAGATCGGGGCGACAGCGGCAACCTGAAGGGCAACGTCGTGAGCGAAGGTCTTGAAGGATTCAGCCTGAGCGGTCTCAGCCTTCTCGAAGGCGAACTCGACGAGGACGCCGATCTTACCACCCATGTGGATGTAAGAAGCGAGCGCGCCGTTCTCAGCCTTGCGGGCAGCGAAGCGGGAGATCTTCATGTTCTCGCCCATGATGTGAATCATCTCGGTGAGCTCGGAGGAAACGGTCTCCTCGCCCATCGGCTTCTCGAGCAGAGCGTCGACGTCAGCAGGCTCGGTGGTAGCGACAACCTCAGCGACCTTGGAAGCAAAGCCGGTGAACTTGGCGTTAGAGCCAACGAAGTCGGTCTCGCAGGAGAGCTCGAGCAGAGCGCCGGTCTTGCCATCCTCGGAGACGAACGCGGCGACAGCGCCCTCGTTGGTCTCACGGCCAGCCTTCTTGGCAGCCTTGGCAAGGCCGTTCTTACGCAGAACGTCGACAGCGGCGTCCATGTCGCCGTCAGCCTCGACGAGAGCCTTCTTGCACTCCATCATCGGGGAGTCGGTCATCTCGCGGAGCTGCTTGACCATAGCGGCGGTAATCTGGGCCATTGTGGTTCCTTTCAAAGAGATGAAAAAGAATTAACTAAGACTGATTTACTCGGCCTTGGGCTCAGCGGCCATCTCGGCCTCGGAGACCTGCTCCTTACCAGAGCCAGCGAGGCAGGCGTCAGCCATGAGCTCGCACATAAGGGTGACAGCGGAGATAGCGTCATCGTTGCAGGGGATGCCGTACTCGACCTCGTCGGGATCGGAGTTGGTGTCGATCAGGGCGACGACGGGGATGTTCAGGCGCTGAGCCTCCTTGATGGCGTTCTCCTCGCGCTTGGTGTCGATGACGAAGAGAGCCTGGGGCAGACCCTTCATGTCGCGGGCGCCACCGAGGTTGGTCTGGAGCTTGGTGAGCTCCTTGCCGAGAACAGCCTGCTCCTTCTTGGGCAGAACAGCCATGCGGCCGTCCTCGACCATGGCCTCGAGCTCCTCCATGCGGTTGATGCGGGAGCGGATGGTGACGAAGTTGGTCAGCATACCGCCGAGCCAACGCTGGTTGATGTAAGGCATGTTGGCGCGCTCAGCAGCGTTCTTGACGGCCTCCTGAGCCTGCTTCTTGGTGCCGACGAATAGCACGTTGCCACCCTTGGCGACGTTCTTGACGAAGGTGTAGGCCTGGTCGGCGTCGAGGATGGTCTGCTTGAGGTCGAGGATGTAGATGCCGTTGCGCTCACCGAAGATGAACGGCTTCATCTTGGGGTTCCAGCGACGGGTCTGGTGACCGAAGTGGCAGCCGGCCTCGAGCAGGGTGCGGATATTAATCTTGGTAGCCATGTTAAACCTCCTGTGGTTTGCCTCCGCGCGGGGTCATCCTCCAAAACCAACCCGGACATGTGCTACCAAAGCCCGGGCACCACGGTATGAAGTAGCCGCGCGTGCGTGATAAAAACATGTTGCCGTGAAGCAACCCGATGAATGATAGCAGGAATGCCTCTTCCTGCCAACCCGCAATCAAAACCACACACCTGAGTGCGGCGCGGGACGTCCCAGCCACTATTCGCCGCGGGGATGGGCTTGAGCCACGGCACGTTTAAGCCGATCGGGTGTGAGATGCGTGTAGATCTGCGTCGTGGACAGGCTCGCATGACCTAGCAGCTCTTGAACCGAGCGCAGGTCCGCACCGCCCTCGAGCAAGTCGGTCGCAAAGGTATGGCGCATCGCATGCGGGGCGATGTCAGCCGGAATGCCGGCGAGCGTCGCCAGCGTATGGAACCGCCGCCGAAGCATCGCGGCGCTCATGCGATTGCCGCGCGCCGATATAAGCAGCGGATGCGGCCCGGTAGCGAGGTCGCGGCGCTTTGCCCGAGCGAGCAACTCCGGCCTCCCCTCTTCAATATAGAGACGCGTCACATCGAGCGCACGACGATACAGAGGGACGATACGCTCCTTGCTCCCCTTGCCCCACAGGCGCAGCGTGCGCTCGGACCATGAGATGGATTCCACATTGAGCGCCGCAAGCTCTGAGATGCGGGCACCCGAGGCATAGAGCAACTCGAGCATCGCCGCATCGCGCAGTCCCGCGGGTGTTGAGGTATCAGGCGTCTTGAGCAGCGCCTCGACCTGCTGGGTCGTAAGGACGCCCGGCAGGTCACGCGGCAGCTTGGGCGACGCGATCGCCGAGACCGCATCGCCCTCGACAATCCCCTCGGCAGCCATCCAGCGATAGAGAGATCGGATAGCCGACAGGTGCGCCGCAAGCGTTCGGGGAGCCACCTGCTCACGCGAAAGCTCAGCAAGATAGCGACGAATGGTGCGCACGTCGGCAGCGAAAGCATCAATATCCTCGCGCTCGCACCAGGCAGCAAAGCGCTCCAGTCTCGAGCCATAGGCCGTCACCGTGTTGGGAGAAAGCCCCTCAACGCGTGCGATATAGGCGATAAAAGAGTCGACGGTGTCGTACAGGTCAAAGGCTATGACCGGTCGCCTCCAAACAAGTCGGAACGCGTGGCCAAGTAGGCATCGAGGGCCTCGAGCGCACGGTCCGCATAGGCCTGATAGCGGTCGCGCTTGCTGCGGCGCTTACCGTCCTCGAGCGGCGGCACCAGGCCAAAGTTGACATGCATGGGCTGATAGCCCACGGTGGCAGGATCGGTCGCATAGCCCACGAGCGCACCCAGGGCGCCCACGCGGGGCAACTCGACGGAATCGGCGCCGATAGCCTCTGCATAGGTGTTGAGCGCCGCGAGCAGACCGGTCGCCACGGCTTCCATGTACCCCTCGGTGCCGGTGATCTGACCGGCCAGGCGCACGCCGGTACCGGGCACGGCAAAGGTGCCATCGAGCACGTGCGGGGCGTCGACAAAGGTATTGCGGTGCATGACACCGTAGCGGAAGAACTCAGCGTTCTCCAGGCCCGGCACCATATGGAAGACGCGCTTCTGCTCGCCAAAGGTCAGGTTG
>UROJ01000164.1 GCA_900549335.1 uncultured Collinsella sp. | reverse complement strand
CAAAGAGTGCGCCGGCAAGCTCTCCCCCTACTTTCACGGCTATCGCTCCAGCACCGCGGACGATATCCGTGAGCAACTCGCCTACCGCGAGGCCAACGCCGAGCGCCTGCCTTCGTTCAACCCCACGCGCACGCTTTCTGCCGGGCGCACCAATATTATGCTCGATGAGGACGCGGGCCTGCTGATCATCACTTCGCAGAGCCGCTGGCGCGACGCCAATCCCGACATCATCGAGTTCTCGCAGGTACTCGGCTGCGATATGGATATCGACGAGCATCGCACCGAGATCTATCGCGAGACCAAGGACGGCGAGCGCGAGAGCTACAACCCGCCGCGCTACGACCTGGATTACGACTTTAATCTGACCATCCACGTCAACACGCCGTACTTCACCGAGATCAACCTGCGCGTGAACGACTCCACCATCGATCAGCGCGGCTCCATCGAATACCGCGAGGCCAAGCGCCAGGCAACCGAAGTCCGCGATGCGCTGGTGCAGCTGCGCCAGGAGACGCGCGACAGCGTCGTGGCCGCCAAGGCCCCCAAGACCGCGGTGACCTGCCCCTTCTGCGGAGCCACCACCATTCCCGATGCCAGCGGGCGCTGCGAATACTGCGGCGGCGCCATCGGCGCATAGCCCCCGGCAGCGAAAGGACCGATCATGGCCTTCGAGAGCGTTAACTATCAGTGCCCTGCCTGCGGCGGCCCCTTGCATTTTGCAAGCGCCGAGCAAAAGCTCGTCTGCGACTACTGTGACTCGCGCTTTGAAGTCGAAGAAGTCGAGGCCCTCTATCGCGAGCGCCAGGACAAGGCCGATGCCAAAGCCGATGCGGCAGCCGCAACGCCCAAGCCTGCTGTCGACGATGCCGTGCAGGAGCTGGCCCAAAACGCCGGCTACATCTGCTCGTCGTGCGGCGCCGAGCTCGTGTCCGACGGCACCGTCGCCGTCACCACCTGCCCGTACTGCGGCAACTCCGCCGTGGCGCCCGGCCAGCTCTCTGGCGACTTCTCGCCCGACCTGGTAATTCCGTTTAAGCTCGGGCACGACGACGTCACGGCCGCACTCAAGGAACACTACAAGGGCAAGATCTTGCTGCCCAAGAGCTTTGTCACCGGCAACCACATCGACGAGGTCCAAGGCGTCTACGTGCCGTTTTGGCTCTACGGCGCGCACGTGGACGGCGAAGTGCACTTTGACGCGACCAACGAGACCGTGACCGAGGAATCCGACCGCACCGTCACGACCACCGACCACTACGATGCCTATCGCAAGGGCAATATCTCGTTTAAGCGCGTGCCCGTCGACGGATCGTCCAAGATGCCCGACGGCCACATGGACGCCATCGAGCCGTTTGACTACGACGCGCTGCGTCCGTTCTCGGTCGCATATATGCCCGGCTACATCGCCAACCGTTACGACGAGGACTGCGAGACCTGCAAGGCGCGCGCCGAGCGCCGTATGGAAGAAAGCACGATCTCGGCCCTGCGCGAGACCGTCGTCGACGAATACGACGATGCCACGGTCGAAAGCAAGCAGCTCGACTACACCTGGGAAGACAGCGACTACGCCCTGTTCCCCGTCTGGATGCTCTCCACCTCGTGGAACGGCAAGAGCTACCTGTTTGCCATGAACGGCCAGACCGGCCGCTTGGTCGGCGAGCTCCCCTGCTCCAAGCCCAAGCTCGTCATCGCCTCGGTGCTGTTCTTTATGATCGGATTTATCCTCTCCCAGATTCTCTTTATGGGGGAATACGCCTTCGATCCGGATTACCTCACCTTTGATATCGAGGGCATCCTCATCAATATCATCGCGCCGCTGATCATCGTGATTATCGGAGACGTGCTACTGATAGGCCAGCTCAAGACGGCCAACGAAGCAACCCATGCCGATGAGTATTGTGGCGAGCTCGACCTGACCGAGAAACACGACGCCTTCAGCCACACCGAGACCGCCGTTGTCATGAAAGACGACAAGGACGACTAAGCAATCCAACCAATACCACCCGGCCTTTGACGAGAAAGGAAGATCACCATGGGACTCTTGAAAGCTGGATTGGGAGCTGCCGGCGGCGTCATGGCCGACCAGTGGAAGGAATTTATCTACTGCGAATCGATGCCTGCTGACGTCTTGGCCTGCAAGGGCAGCAAACGTACCGGTGGCCGCGGCTCCAACACGCGCGGCGAGGACAACGTCATCTCCAACGGCTCGGTCATCGCCGTCAACGACGGACAAGGCATGCTCGTGGTGCAAAACGGCAAGATCATCGAAGTCGCGCTGGAGCCCGGTGAGTTCGTCTTCGATACCGGCAGCGAGCTGAGCGTCTTTAGCGGCAACCTGGGCGATTCCATCAAGGAGACCTTCGCCAATATCGGCAGCCGCTTTACTTTTGGCGGCGACGCGGGCAAGGACCAGCGTGTCTACTTCATCAACACCAAGGAGATCATCGGCAACAAGTACGGCACCGCCTCGCCCGTGCCCTTCCGCGTGGTCGATAACAACATTGGCCTGGACGTCGACATCTCCGTGCGCTGCAACGGCGAGTATTCGTACCGCATCACCAACCCGCTGCTGTTCTACACCAACGTATGCGGCAACGTGACCGATAGCTACACGCGCGACAAGATCGACAGCCAGCTTAAGTCCGAGCTGCTCACCGCCCTGCAGCCCGCCTTTGCCAAGATCTCGGAGATGGGCATCCGCTACAGCGCCATCCCCGGCCACACCACCGAGCTCGCCCGCGCGCTCAACGAGGTCCTCTCTGCCGACTGGCGTGACCTGCGCGGCGTCGAGATCGTAAGCTTTGGCGTCAACTCCATCGCCGCCTCGCAAGAGGACGAGCAGATGATCAAGGACCTGCAGAAAGCCGCGGTCATGCGCGATCCCACCATGGCGGCAGCCAACATCGCCAGCGCCCAGAGCGATGCGATGCGCGCGGCAGCCGCCAACCCCAACGGCGCGATGGCAGGCTTTATGGGCATGGGCATGGCAGGTGGCATGGGCGGCATGAACGCCAGCCAGCTGTTCGCCGCCGGCCAGGCACAGCAGCAGGCCGCCCCGCAGCCGGCTCCGGCTCCCGCCCCCGCACCGGCTCCCGCCGCCGCACCTGCGGCCGGCACGTGGACTTGCAGCTGCGGCGCCACCAACACCGGCAAGTTCTGCTCCGAGTGCGGCAGTCCCGCACCCGCCCCGGCACCGGCAAAGTGGTTCTGCCCCAACTGCGGCAGCGAAAACGGCGGCAAGTTCTGCAGCAACTGCGGAACGCCCCGGCCTTAGCCCCTCTATCTGGTAATTGGCGGGGGGATCCGCCACCCCCGCATTTGCTTCTATGGGTTTCGTTCGATGAAGGAGGACACCATGAAGACAACGTTCAAAAAGTCCGTACTCGCATTTCTGACATGCGTTCTGGCGCTCGCCTTTGCCCTGACGGGCTGCAGCGGCGGCGGCAAGGACCCCAAGGCCAACTTCGTCGGCAGCTGGCAGTACTCGGGTGGAACCTTGGATGGCGAAGAGCTCACCGATGAGTACATGGATATGCTCAAGGAGTGGGGCCTCAACTGCGTCCTGATCCTCGACGAGGACGGCACAGGCGTCCTCGATATGTTCCTTGAGGTCGCCGACCTGAAATGGGAAGCCAAGGACGCCACCACCGTAACGATCACCGCCGAAGATGAGTCGCACGACCTGAAGCTCAAGGACGACAAGCTCGTCCTTGAGGTGGAAGGCGACAAGCTTATCTTCACCAAGTCCGACAAGGATCTGTCCGGCACGGTGAAGAAGGATCGCGAGGCGGCCGAGAAGGAAGAGGAGATCGATGAGGCCGTCGAAGACGACGATGTCCAGAGCGTCGAAATCTCCCCCGCCGTCACCGTCGCCGATGACGATCTGTGCACCATCACCATTACCGAGAAGTTCAAAGACGACTGGGGCGACATCGGCTTTGTCGTCAACATCACCAACAAGAGTGACAAGGACCTGACCTTCTACGCTCCTTCCGGCAAGACAAACGTCAACGGCACCA
>UROJ01000163.1 GCA_900549335.1 uncultured Collinsella sp. | reverse complement strand
CCTATACTCGATGTTCGTTTCGTTCATTGAGTTGCCTTTTGCATGAGGCCGGGACATATCGTCTCGCCCGCAGTTTCGCAGGCCGAAGGCCGAGAATGTTTGAGGACGGGATGATATGTCCCGGCCTCCCGGGAGAGTTACCTATGAACTACGCGAACATTAAGTATTTCGACATTGCTGATGGGGAAGGCGTTCGTACTTCTCTGTTTGTGAGTGGGTGCCGTCGTGGGTGCAAGAACTGCTTTAACTCTGTCGCATGGGACTTTGCTGCGGGCGAGCCGTTCGATCGTGCCGTCGAGGACAAGATTATCGAGAGCCTCGATCATCCCTTTATCGATGGCTTGACGATTCTGGGCGGTGAGCCTATGGAGCCCGAGAACCAGGCGGGGCTTGTTGACTTTATCGAACGCGTGCGTGCGGCCTATCCTGCGGGGTCGGGCAAGACCATTTGGTGCTTTACCGGCGACGTGCTCGAGGAGCTTATGCCGGGCGGTCGCCACCATACCGAGGTCACGGACCGTATCCTTGCCTGCCTCGATATGTTGGTGGACGGCCCGTTTGTTCAGGACCTGTACGATATCTCATTGCGTTTTAGGGGCTCGAGTAACCAGCGCGTGATCGATATGAACGCCACGCGCGACCGTGCTGAGCGCGAGGGCGTTGCGCTTTGTGATGCGGTTGAACTTTGGCGTGATGATCCGGTCTATTCGACCCATACTATGTAGCTTGTGGTCGATGCCAAAGGGCGTGGTACCATAGCGCGAACGTGAAATCGGAAAAGTGAGGCCCAGATGGTCGATCAGGAAAAAGTCGAGGCCGCCATTAAGCTGTTGCTTGAGGGCATAGGCGAGGACCCAACTCGTGAGGGCCTGCTGGAGACCCCGGCGCGCGTTGCCCGTATGTATGGCGAGATCGCCGGCGGTATGGAGCAGAGTGCCGAGGAGCACCTGTCCAAAACCTTTGCCGTCGCTTCGAACGATTTGGTTATCGAGCGCGACATCACGTTTTACTCGCTGTGCGAGCATCATCTGCTGCCGTTTTATGGCAAGGCTGCGATCGGCTATATCCCTAACGGTCGCGTGGCGGGTCTGTCTAAGCTCGCTCGCACGGTTGAAGTCTATGCCCGTCGTCTGCAGCTGCAGGAGCAGCTGTGTGCGCAGGTTGCCGACGCCCTTATGGATTATCTCGCTCCCCAGGGAGCGATTGTGCTCATGGAGGCTGAGCATATGTGCATGACCATGCGCGGCGTGCAGAAACCCGGCACCAAGACCGTGACGCTCGCTCGCCGCGGCGTCTTTGAGACCGATCCCGCGCTCGAGGAGCGGTTCTTTAGGATGCTGGGCCGTTAGCATGAGGGTCGTCAACGACTTTACATCGAAGACCGATGAGGGGACGCCGCGTCGCGGCTTCATGGCTTCGGGCCTGGCCCCCTTTGATGCCATGCCTCGCATTGATTACATTTGTGCCAACGGGCTGTTTCGGCGGCACCTGGGCAACATTGCGCAGTTGGAATCGGGGCGCATCTTCTGCCGCCACGGTATTGACCATCTGCTCGATGTCGCTCGCATTATGTGGATCAAGAATCTCGAGGAACAGCTCGAATTTGACCGCGAGGTCATCTACGCCACGGCACTTCTTCACGATATCGGCAAAGATGAACAGTATGAATCGGGTATATCCCATGATGTTGCAAGCGAACGCGTCGCTGATGCGATTCTCGGCGGCATGCCCGATGATGTGGCGTTTGAGCCGGCCGATGCCGCAGCCATTAAGACGGCCATTCTGGGCCATCGAAAGCTGCGCGTGAACAGCCAACCGCTTGAGCGTCTGCTCTATACGGCCGATAAAGCGTCGCGCGCCTGCTTTGCATGCCCCGCGCGCAATGCTTGCAACTGGAGCGATGATAAAAAGAACCTGTCGATTCGCGTGTAGTTAGTTTGCGCGGTCGGGGTTCTAAACGAAGGAGACGATCGCGATGAGCAATAAGAAACTGCCCGAGAATGCAACCAAGACTGAAGGTGCCGAGCTCGCCCGCCGTGGAAGGGGCGAAATATCCACCGCAACGGCGGTACCCCACGTGAGCTATGACGATCTGCGCCATGCCGACCGCATCACCGTTGAAGGTCTTGAGGTTTTTGCTAACCACGGCGTATATCCCGAAGAGAACGCGCTGGGCCAGAAGTTCATCGTGTCCCTGGTGCTCTATGCCGACCTGCGTGCAGCGGGGGAGCACGATAACCTGGACGCCTCGATTGACTACGGCTCGGTATGCCACGATGTCGATGGCTATCTGCGCGAGCATACGTTTAAGCTCATCGAGGCTGCAGCCGAGGGTGTGGCCCAGATGCTGCTGCGTCGTTACCCCCTGCTGCTTGGCGTGCACGTTAAGCTCGATAAGCCTTGGGCGCCCGTCGGTCTTCCCCTGGCAAGCTGCGGTGTCGAGATCGAGCGCGTGCGCTAACCGACTCTAGAGCTCGTTGGCGGGCGGTTTTTTGAGCCGCTGCGACAGAGCCCTGTTGTTGGGGCAGTACGTGTCGAGCAGCGCGTGAAACCGCTGATTGTGGCTTGGCTCGAGCAAGTGGACGAGCTCGTGGGCGACAACCATGTCGAGGCATTCGACGGGGTAGGCGGCAAGTTCTCGTGCGATGCGAACGGCGCCGGATTTGGGAGTGCATGAGCCCCAACGCGTTTTCATGCTGCGTACGGAAACGCGGGAAACGGCGACACCCATTGCGATTTCGTATGCGTGCACCATATCGCACAGCGCCGATGTGACTTCGGACGTATAGAGCTGGTCGATGTGGATCTGGAGTTCTTTGGGCGTTAGGCCGTCGAGGGCTGTGCGCTGCTTTGCCTGCGTGCACCCACTTGGCTCGTCGGTACCCATAAAGCTTGCGAATGTGGCTTGTTTGGGCCGCGGTGCGGGGGGCTCAAAGTTGTGGTCGAGTGCGTCCTGAACGGTGATGGGTTTGCCCCAAAGCGCAATGATGGACGAGGGACTGAGCGGCTCTCGCGCCGTCGCCTGACGTTGCTCGCGCTGGGCAAGTCGGCTGATAATCCAGGCGCTGTTGCGCTTCACAAACGCTTCGATATGCTCGCGGCTGGCGCCGAGCGGTGCGCTGGCGTGGACCTCGCCGCTCGATGTGACGCGTAGGTTGAAGTTCTTGACGCGCTTTTTGGTAACGACGACGGGGATGGGCGTCCCATCCGGTCGGGATACGGAAATCGTAAACTGCTGCGTCAAAAGCGGTCCTTCAGATTGGGGACGGGCCGGCATGCCGACCGTTCGGCATGCCGGCCCGCTCAAGGGATGTGAAATTAATAACGCTCAAAGAAGGCAAGCGCGTTGTCGCTGCAGAGCTTTTGCATCACGGTCTTGCCAAAATGCTTGGAAAGCATGTTCTGGAACTCGGGCATCTTGCTGGCATCGGAGAGGAAAGCGGGCACAGTGGCGCCGTCCCAGTCGCCGCCGAGCGCGATGACGTCCTCGCCGCCCAGGTCGAGCCAGTGCTCGATATGTGCCGCCAGCTGGTCGAAGGTGACGTCTGCGGCGGTCTTGTCGGTTGCGTCGTTGGAAAGGAACTCGCTGCAGTAGTTGAGGCCGACGATACCGCCCATGTCGCGAATGGTGCGGAACTGGTCGTCGGTAAGGTTGCGTTTGACGCCGCAAACCGCACGGGAGTTGGAGTGGCTGGCGACGAAGGGACGCGTGGCGTGGGCGACAACCTCGTCAAAGCACTCATCGTTGAGGTGGGAGACGTCGAGTACCATGCCGGCGTGCTCCATCTGCGTAAGTGCCTCGATGCCGGCGCCGGTGAGGCCGGCGTGGGTGTCGTGGCCGCTCGCGAGCGGCCCCTGCGCATTCCAGCTGAGTGACGACATAAGCACGCCCAAGCTCTTGAGCACTTCGATCAGCGCGGGGTCCTCGGCAAAGAACGTGGCGTTTTCGATGGTGTGGATGCAAGCGACCTTGCCGTCCTTGAGCGCGGGGCGAATGTCTGCGGCGCTGCGCACGTTGACCATAC
>UROJ01000162.1 GCA_900549335.1 uncultured Collinsella sp. | reverse complement strand
GATACAACACGTTGCTGCTGTAATAGGTCTCGCGGCGGCCGTTATAGTTATTGACGCCGCTCGAACGCGTCAGGCCCGAGCCGTTCGCGCAATACGCAGCAGACGCGTAAGACGAGTCGGAGCCGGCGTTGTAATACGAAGCCTGGGCGGCCTCGGCAGCTTCTGCCTCGGCGGCCGCAGCCTCGAGCGCCTCGCGCTTGGCATCCTCAAGCGTGGAGCGAAGCTCGTCGAGCTCGGCCGACTTCGCGTCGACCTCCTCCATCGTCAAAAGACTGCCCGCACCGTCGATACAACCCTGCAGTACAGCGCGCTCGTCATCGGTGGCATAGTCACCGTACATGTTCATGATGATCTGCGCGCGAACCTCTAGGGAATCGCGCTTGGCCCCCATAGAGGCATTCCACTCCTGCATGGAGCCAAAGCCGTCGCCGCGATAGTCGACGGGCTGCATCAGCGTCGCCTCGGACGGCGTGGATCCGACCGTGTCGGACAGTGTTGCCGCGTGGGCATCGGTTGCGCCGGCGCCCGCCAAAAGTGCCACGGTCAGAGCGGCGGAAAGGGCGGCGGCTTTCGGTTTTCGTGAATCGATCCTCATGTAGCTGGAAACCTCCGTAGTGCGTTTTTGCTGCGTTTGAGCTGCGTGTGATTCGATCGCGCTGCATAGTACCCCGAGCAAATCGCGACCTGCGGTTTTTCTCAAAAGGTGCACGTCATTTGCGTAAAACTCACATCCTCTCAACAGGAGTTTTCCACATCTCGATTGCATAAAGCATGCCAAAAACCCTGTAATAGCGCCCTGCCTATGCAAAAAGGCGCCTGCGCAAACATTGTTCGCACAGGCGCCTTGAACAGGCATTTTATGCAGTTATACCTATCGAGTCGCAAGGGGTCCTTGCACAAGTCGCCTTACTCGTCCAGCGCGGCGAAGGCCTGCTTCAGATCCCAAATGATATCCTCGGCGTTCTCGGTACCGATGGAAAGACGGATCGTGGAGGGCGTGATGTTCTGCTCGGCGAGCTCCTCGGCAGAGAGCTGGGAGTGCGTGGTGGTAGCCGGGTGCACGACGAGCGACTTGACGTCGGCCACGTTGGCGAGCAGCGAGAAGACCTGCAGATGATCGATGAACTTCCAAGCTGCCTCCTGGCCACCCTTAATCTCAAAGGTAAAGATCGAGGCACCGCCGTTGGGGAAGTACTTCTGATAGAGCTCGTGATCGGGGTGCTCAGACAGGCTCGGGTGGTTCACCTTGGCGACATGGCAATCACCAGCCAGGAACTCAACGACCTTCTTGGTGTTCTCGACATGACGGTCAACGCGCAGCGACAGAGTCTCGGTGCCCTGGAGCAGGATCCAAGCGTTGAACGGGCTGATGCAGGCGCCCTCGTCACGCAGCAGGATGGCGCGGACATAGGTTGCGAAGGCGGCGGGACCGGCAGCCTCGGCAAACGAGACGCCATGGTAGGAGGGGTTGGGCTCGGCGATCTGCGCATACTTGCCGCTCGCCTTCCAATCGAAGTTACCGCCGTCGACGATCACACCGCCCAACGAAGTGCCGTGCCCGCCGATGAACTTGGTTGCGGAGTGGACAACGATGTCGGCACCATGCTCCAGCGGACGGAACAGATACGGGGTGCCGAAGGTGTTGTCGACGACAACCGGCAGACCGTGCTTCTTGGCGATCTCGGAGATGGCGTCGATGTTGGGGATGTCGGAGTTGGGGTTGCCGAGCGTCTCGAGATAGATGACCGTGGTGTTGTCCTTGATGGCACCCTCGACCTCTTCCAGGTTATGGGCATCGACAAAGGCGGTCTCGACGCCAAACTGGGAGAGCGTATGCTCCAGCAGGTTGTAGGAGCCACCGTAGATGGTCTTCTGAGCCACCACGTGGTCACCGGCCTGGGCAAGAGCCTGCAGGGTATAGGTGATGGCAGCAGCACCGGAGGCGACGGCGAGACCCGCCACGCCACCCTCGAGTGCGGCGATACGATCCTCAAAGACGCCCTGGGTGGAGTTGGTCAGACGGCCGTAAATGTTACCGGCGTCGGCAAGACCAAAGCGGTCGGCGGCGTGCTGGGAGTTGCGGAACACATAGCTCGTGGTCTGGTAGATAGGCACGGCGCGGGAGTCGGATGCGGGATCGGCGCTCTCCTGGCCAACGTGCAGCTGCAGGGTATCGAAACCAAAAGTGTGCTCGGGGTTGTTGATGAACTGGTTCATGATGATCTCCTTGATCGAACAAAAGTAAATAAATAAGAGAGAAGTAAGTCGCTGTCTCCTGATCACGCCGACGGGCGCAAACAGGAGCCCGGCATTCGCCTTGGTAAGCAATTCATATGCGGGCCTCCTTTCGCATCCCGGTTCAGTGGTCGGTTTAATTACCTACCGCCTTTGTGTGTTTTGAATAGTACGAGCATTGTTTCGCTCGGTCAATCACTTAAAAGCGCTAACTTGTTATCGGTTTTATAGATAGCAATCGAAAGGATGGCATCGATGACCCTTCAGCAGCTTCGTTTTCTGATTGCCGTGGCAGAGTCCGGTTCAATCAACGCCGCAGCTCAGCGCCTCTATACCGCTCAGTCCAACATCTCAAACGCCGTCAAAAGCCTGGAGCAGGAACTCCACCTGGAGATCTTTACGCGCTCCAGCCGCGGTGTCACGCTCACCAACGACGGCACCGAGCTTTTGGGCTATGCGCGCCAGGTCGTAGAGCAGGCCGATATGCTCGAGGCCCGCTACGAGGACGGCGGCACCCCGCAAGCCCGCCTCGCCATTTCCGCCCAGCATTACGCCTTTTCGGTCGAGGCCTTCGTCAACGTCGTCGAGCGCTGCCGGGACGACAAGTTCGAGTTCATCATGCGCGAGACCACCACGTCGCAGATCATCGATGACGTCCGCGCGTTTCGCAGCGACATCGGCATCCTGTATCTGGACGACTTTAACGCCCGCGTTCTGCAGAAGGCCTTCGCCGATGCCCGCGCAAGCTTCCATCCCCTCTTCGACGCGACGGTCCACGTCTTCGTTAGCGAGCGCCACCCGCTCGCACGCCGCCCCCAGCTGTCCCTTGCCGACCTTACACCCTATACGCGCTACAGCTTTGAGCAAGGCACCTCGAACTCCTTCTATTACGCCGAGGAACCTTTTAGCTATATCCCTTGCGACCGCAACATACGAATCTCGGACCGCGGAACACTTACTAACTTACTTATCACGTCGAACGGTTACACCCTGTCGACCGGTGTCCTCTCCAATGAAATGCAATGGGGTATGGCATCGATCCCGTTAGCAGACGCCCCAACGATGCACGTAGGCTATATCATGCACAACGAGCGCAAGCCCTCTTCCCTCTTGCAGCAATACCTCGACGAGCTCAACCGCATCATCCATGCCAACTAACCGTCGGAAGACGGGGTAGAAATCGTAGATTGCTAGTCCCCGGCGGGCATGGCGCTACAATGGTCACTCACACGAAACGTACCCAACGAAAGGAAGCCCGTGAAGGTCATCATCTATACCGACGGCTCGGCCCGATCAAATCCGGGACGCGGCGGCTACGGCGCCGTACTCAAATACACCAACCCCGCCGGCAAGACCTTCACCTCCGAGCTTTCACGCGGCTACGCCAAGACCACCAACAACCGCATGGAACTCATGGCGGTCATCGTGGCGCTCGAGGCGCTCAACCGCCCCTGCGAGGTCGAGGTCCATTCCGATTCGCAGTACGTCGTCAACGCTTTCAATAAACACTGGATCGACGGCTGGAAAAAGCGCGGGTGGAAAACTGCCAACAAGCAGCCCGTTAAGAACCGTGACCTGTGGGAGCGCCTGCTTGCCGCAAAGAGCAAGCATAAGGTGGAGTTCATCTGGGTTAAGGGCCACGCCGGCCACGAGCTTAACGAGCGCTGCGATGAGCTCGCCACCACGGCGGCCGACGGATCCAACCTCGATATCGACACCGGCTTTAACGAGAGCGACCTGTAATAGCGTTTTCGCGCAGCTTTATATCCCCACGCGCTACACTCATCCTGTAGA
>UROJ01000161.1 GCA_900549335.1 uncultured Collinsella sp. | reverse complement strand
CAGAAAATCATTGGGAAATCGAGCGTGGCAAGCGGAGGTCTTCGGGGTATAAGACGGCTAATTGTATGCCGCCTATGAAAGGAACCCTCATGCCCAGCGTTGCCGTTCTCGCCGCCGATGGCTTTGAAACTATTGAATGCTTGACCATGGTCGATGTCATGCGTCGCGGCGGCGTGCGCGCCACGCTCGTCTCGATCATGCCCACGCGTGAGGTCGTAAGCTCGCTGCAGATCCCCGTGACCTGCGACGCACTCTTTGACGAGATTAACTTTGATGAGTACGACTGCGTCGTGCTGCCCGGCGGCCTGCCCGGCGCCACCAACCTGCGCGCCGACCAGCGCGTCTGCGATGTAGTCTGCGAGTTCGCCGCGACCAAGCATGTTGCCGCCATCTGCGCCGCCCCGTTTATCCTGGGCGAGCTTGACCTGCTCGAGGGACGCCACGCCACATGCTTCCCCGGCTTTGAGAAGAGTTTCCCCGAGGGCGCCTATACCGGCGACAAGGTCACGCACGACGGCAACATCATCACCGCCAGCGGCATGGCCCAGTCGCTCCCCTTTGCGCTTGAGCTGCTGCGTACGCTCGCCGGCGACAAGGCTGTCGAGAAGGTTGCCGAGGGCATTCAGCTATGATTTTGGCTTCGCAATCACCGCGCCGCATCGAGCTCATGCGCGAAGCGGGCTACGACATCCGCGTCATTCCCGCTGACATCGACGAGACTCCTTTTGATGACGAGGCCCCGCTTACGCTTGTCGAGCGCTTAGCTCGCGCCAAGGCTACCGCCGTTGCCGCCGAGCACGCCGAGCCCAATGAGCTGACCATCGCGGCCGACACCATCGTCACCTTCGATGGCAAGCTTTTGGGCAAGCCGGCAAACGAGGATGAAGCCCGCACCATGCTCCACGAGCTCTCGGGGCGCACACACCAGGTCGCAACCGGCGTCTGCATCGTTAGAGCCGGAGACGTCACAGCCCCGCACGCCGCCGAGAGCCTGTCGTTTGTCGATGTGACCGACGTGACGTTCTATGAGCTCACCGACGAGCAGATTGAGCGCTACGTCGCCTCAGGCGAGCCCATGGACAAAGCCGGCGCCTACGGCATCCAGGGCGTCGGCGGGCGCATGCTCGTGCATGATATTTCGGGCGACTTCTACAACGTGGTGGGCCTGCCCGTCGCTCGCGTCGCGCGCGCGATTCAAAAACTATCGTAATTGCATCTGGCGCTGGGTATCCCCCAGCGCCTACAATTTCGGCGTACCGTACGGATCCCGACCGGGCATAAGGCCCGGCGGAAAACCGATAGGAGTAAAACATGGATACACTGCTTGAGGCCATTGACGTTTGCGATGTCGATGGCTTTTGCTTTGGCAACTATACGGACGAGGAGGCCGGCACCGGTTGCACCGTAATCGTGGCACCCGAGGGCGCCACCGGCGGCGTTGACGTTCGCGGCGGTGCTCCAGCATCGCGCGAAACCGACCTGCTGCGACCCGAGAACACCGTCGACAAGGTCCACGCCGTCTGCCTTTCGGGTGGATCGGCCTTTGGCCTCGAGGCTGCAAGCGGCGTCGCTCGCGAGCTTGAGAGCCGCGGCATCGGCCTTCCCGTCGGCCCCACGCAGGTGCCTATCGTGTGCTCCAGCTGTATCTTCGACCTCGCCTTTGGTAACCCCACCGTGCGCCCTGACATTGAGGCCGGCATCGCCGCCGTGCGCGAAGCACTCGACCACACCCCCACCACGCTCGAGCAGGGCAATGTAGGCGCCGGCACCGGCGCCACCGTGGGCAAGCTCATGGGCCCCGCCACCTGCATGAAGGCCGGCCTTGGCGCCGCCGCCGTGGCACTCGGCCCTGTTAAGGTGGGCGCCGTGGTCTCAGTCAACGCCTGCGGCAACGTTGTCGACCCCTTCACCGGCGAGTGGGTCGCCGGCATGCGCGCCGCAGCCGATAGCGACCAGATCGTCGACATGGAACTCGCAGCCTTTGCCGCCGCCGGATCCATGCAGATGCCGCTCGACCGCACCAACACCACCATCAGCTGCATCGTCACCAACGTGGAACTCACTAAGGCACAAGCCACCAAGGTCTCCCAGATGGCCGCAGACGCCTACGCACACGCCATCCGCCCCACGCACACCACCAACGACGGCGACACCATCTACACCCTCGCCAGCGGCAAACTGGGTGCCCAGGCAAGCGCCGCCGTTCCCCTAGACCTGCTGGGCATGCTCGCAGTAAGGGCCCTGGAAACTGCCATCGTAAACGGAGCCAAAACCGCCAAAACCTCCCACAGCATCCCCGGCGCCGCGAAGTAGTCCACTCGACCGTCGGTCGGAGACGGGCGGGCGTTACGTTTGCTGCTCTACAGTCCTATGCAAGACGAAGGCCACATTAAGTGGCCTTCTTTGCATGCGGAACTCGCGACAAACGTAATGCCCGCCCGCCTCCGACCGACTACCAACTAATATTTTTTCAGCCCAGGCCCCTGTGTACCGCGCTTCGAAGATCTTCAAATTCAAATAACCTGACAATCGATTCTTATAGCAGAGGCCCCTTGGCCTTTAGTTTGATACAAGTTCCGCACGAGCCGGAAAGCACTTAATGTGCTTTCCGTGCGAGCAGGACTGTTCGCAGTAGCAAACTAAAGGCCAAGGGGCCCAGTCAACCTATCAGCAACGATTACTCAGCAGCTAGTTGAATTTGAAGATCTTTGAGGCAAGACGGTATAGGCCGAGTGTGGTTTTGTCACCGGCACGACCGCGCAGATTGGTGAAGAACCCGACCACGCCGTAGCGGGCACGACGATACATGCGCTCGTCATAGGCCTTCAAATCATTCCACAGCGTCTTTAGGCGCTCGTCGGCGCAATCTTCCTCGGAAAGTTTGGTGAGCACTGAGCAGATCGCCATCATCATGGTGAAATAGCCCATCATGTACGAGCGCAGACGCGACGACTCAACATCGCTGTACAGGTGGTACGACTCCATCATGATACGCGTAACACGGAACTGCTGGTCCAGACGCTTGACCATCGTTGCCTCGTTGACGCTCTGGCCTTCGCGACCGATAAAGTAGCGATAGAGGTCGATGTCGGCGTAGTACATGGTCTTGCAGCGCGGCAGCGGCACGTATGCGTAGATATTATCCACGTAGAACGTGTGTGCCGGCATAGGCAGATTGGACTCGCGCAGTACATCGGTGCGATAGCACAGGCTGTGCATGAGCAGGTTCTGATCGGGACGGAAGTGTCCGATCTGGTCCCAAGAGAAAATCTTTTTGCGCGGCAGGGCAAACTTGTAGCCAATAGCGGTATGCGTGCCCTCGTAAACCTTCTCGTACACGTAGTTCGAGATAAACAGGTCGACGCGCTGGTCGCGCTCCTCAAAGCCACGCAGAATCGACAGCATGGTCGAAAGCGCCGCACCGTCGAGCCAGTCGTCCGAGTCGACAACCTTGTAGTAGGTGCCCTGCGCCTCGCGCAGACCCGAAAGGACGGCAATACCGTGACCGCCGTTCTCCTGGTGCACCGCGCGGATGATTCCAGGATAACGGGCCTCCCACTCGTCGGCCTTGACGGCCGTCTCGTCCTTGGAGCCGTCGTCCACCACGATAATCTCGATATCGGTGGCGTAATTGCTCCCCTCCAAGATGGAGGTGATGCAATGGTCCATGTCTTTGGCGGCGTTATACGAGGGAATACCGAATGTAATGACTTTATGCATGGCAGGCGATAATCTCATCCGAAAGATCGAGGGCGGAATTGGTCACGGCGTCCATATCGTAGTAACGATACTCGGCCAGACGACCCACCGGGTGGAAGTTCGTCAGGTTCTGGACGCGCTCAAGATAGCGCTCGTAGAGCTCACGGTTCTCGGGCTCCAGGATAGCGTAGTACGGCGTCTCGCCCGAGCCAGGCGTATAGGCCTTGGAGTACTCCTTCATGATGGTGGTCTTGCCGGGCAAAACCTGACCGGTCATGTTCTTGAACTCGGTAATACGTGTATAGTCCTCGCTCGTGGTGTAGTTGACGGTGCCCACGGGCTGGAACTGAT
>UROJ01000160.1 GCA_900549335.1 uncultured Collinsella sp. | reverse complement strand
TGCGCCAGCCCGTCGGCGCCGTAGGTCATCGATTCTATAGTGAGCTTCATATTCCTGCCTGTCATTCGCGTTGTTGTTCGCACCATGGTAGCAGGGAAAAGCGCCCCGCATCCGAGGCTTTCCTCAAATGCGGGGCGCTTCTACAAACTGCTTCTACAAACGACTATTTCGTCTTGCCGGTAATGAGCGTCTTAAGACCCAGGCCGATCAGACCCAGGCCCATGCGCACGCGGCCGGGGCGATGGCGCTCGATGGCCTTGGTCTTGCCAGCGGGCTTATCGCGACGGGCGCTCGTCTCGGGTGCGGGCTTGGTGACCTGCGGATCGGGCTGAGGTGCAGGTGCAGGCTCGGGCTCAATGACGGTCGCCTGGACCTCTTGGACCTTGGGTGCTACTGGCTGCGGCTCGGCCTCGGAGGCAGGTTCCGCCTCAATGACGGGCTCGGGCGCGGCCTCGGCGTTGCGATAGGCGCGCTCCAGCAGAGCTTCCTGCGAGTTGAAGGGTTTCTCGTCCTCTTTGCGCTCAACCGGAACCCAGGTGCCGCCACTCGTCAGGCTGCGGGCCTTCACGTTGTCGCGCAGCTGCATTCCCATGTACTCGTGCACCAGGGCGCGGCAGGTGGGGTCGAGCACGGGGAAGGCGATCTCCACGCGGTGCTCGGTGTTGCGCGTCATCATGTCTGCCGAGCTCAGGTAGATCATGTCCGAGTCCACGCCAAAGGCATAGACGCGCGCATGCTCCAAAAAACGTCCGACGATGGAGCGCACGTGCACGTTCTCGGTCTTGCCCGGAATACCGGGCTTGAGACACGAGATGCCGCGGATGATCATGTCCACGCGCACACCGGCACACGATGCCTCGGCGATCTTATCGATAACCTCGCGGTCGGTCAGCGAGTTGAGCTTAAAGAACACGCGGGCGGGCTCGCCGACAAGGGCGCGCTGAATCTCGCGGTCCAGGCCGCGCATGATGAGCGGTTTCAGTCCGGCGGGCGCCACGCCCAGGAAGCGGTAGTCGCCGCGCAGGTTGCCCAGCGACAGGTTGCGGAAGAACAGGTTGGCGTCCTCGCCGATACCGGGATGGGCGGTCATGAGCATAAAGTCACTGTAGAGCTTGGCCGTCTTCTCGTTAAAGTTGCCGGTGCCCAACAGCGTGAGACGGGTGAGCGCCATGCCCTCACGATAGGTGAGCTGGCAGATCTTGGAGTGGCACTTAAAGCCCTCGGAGCCGTAGATAACGGTGCAGCCGGCCTCTTCCAGACGTTCGGCCCACTCGATGTTGTTCTGCTCGTCAAAGCGTGCGCGGAGCTCCATGAGCACCGTGACCTCTTTGCCGTTTTCGGCAGCATCGATGAGCGACTCGCACAGGCGGCTTTGTTTGGCCACGCGGTAGAGCGTGATGCGCAGCGAGATGCACTCGGGGTCGTAGGCTGCTTCGTGCACCAGGTCCAGGAACGGATTCATGGCCTCGTAGGGATAAAAGAGCAGCTTGTCGCCCTGCAGCACTTGCTCGCGAATGGAGCGGGACATATCGATGGCGGGGTTGGGCTGCGGCTTAAACGGCGTAAAGAGCAGCTCGTTGCGTAGATGCTCGGGAATCTTGCCCTCAATGCCAAAGACGTAGCTCAGGTCAAGGGGGATATCGCAGGTAAAGACCGAGCGGCGAGAAAGCTCGAGCGCCTTGCGGATGGTCTTGAGCGTTGGCTTTTCGAGGGAGCCCGATACGGCGAGCACCACCGGCTGCAGGCGCAAGCGCTTCTTGAGGATGCGCTTCATGTGCTGGCGGTAATCCTCTTCCTCCTCGACGCCCTCGCCGTCCGGGTCGATATCGGCATTACGGGTGACGCGGATCAGCGCGCGATCCAGCGGCTTATAGGAGCCAAAGCAGCTATCCAGGCAGGCGAGGATGACGTCCTCGAGCAAGATGTAGGAGTAGGTGCCGGTGGGCGAGGGGATCTCGACCACGCGGTTCATCGAGGCGGGAATCTCGATAAGGCCCAGCAGACTCTCCTCGTCGGTGACGCCGTCCAGGCCACAAGCCAGATAGAGCGCGCCGTTGCGCAGGTTGGGGAAGGGGTGGCGCGGGTCAATGACCAACGGTGAGATGACCGGCGACACGTAGGCTTGGAAGTAGCGGGTTACAAAGGTGCGCTCCTCGGGCGTAAGCGAATCGATGCGGGCGCGGTGAACGCCCAGAGCATCAAGCTTGTCCTCGATGCTCTTAAAGATGGACTCCCAACGGGTAAGGAGCCCGGGCAGCTCTTCCATGACGGCATCGACCTGTTCTGAGGCGGTCATATTGCTCTTGTTGTCGACAGGCTGTTTTTTGAGCTCCGCCAGATCGGACAGGCCGCCCACGCGCACCATAAGGAATTCGTCGAGGTTGGACTCGAAAATCGACACGAACTTTAGACGCTCGAACAGCGGAACGGTCTCGTCGAAGGCTTCGTCAAGCACGCGGTTGTCAAAGCGCAGCCAGCTAAGCTCTCGGTTTTGCGTGTACGAGAAGTCGCGCGGCGGCTTGCGCAGTTTGGCGGCCTTTTGCTTCTTTTCGATTTTGCTCGGCATATGCATCTGTCCGTTCAGTCCCCGCAGGGGACGGTAGCCTAACTCTAATTCACTATTGTCTCAATTTAGTCGACCACTGGCACGGACGTATCGCGTGAACGGTATCTTTACCTACTTCTTACGCTGACAAGTCATAGGACTGACGCCCTGCTCGTTCGCAAGCGGTCTATATCCTCACTCAACTGGTACGTAAGTGTGAATAAGAATGATGGATAGCTGAATATCATTGAATGCAGGCGGAAACGTAAACAAACATCATTTATATACATAAAACCGATTTAGCTATGCAATTCTGAATCAAAAGTTTAGAGATGCAATTGCAAATAGTTTTTAGGAAAAAAGAGCGTTTACCTTAGAAAAGTTACTTTAGAACGCCGAAGTACATTATGGGGGAATCTCGTGCGATATACCGTTCATCGCACTTTGTTGACCGTTCGGGGGCGAGGTGGAATTGCGGGTGGAATTTGGATATAACTAGAGCTGTCAGCAAGCAGCGTCCGCTATGGAAGGGCGCTGAGAGATTCGGCCGAAAGGCCCGAAAGAAAGGTAGGAGGCCATGACGAAAGGTCTGCACGTGCCTTCCGAGATCGGCAAGCTCAGGAAGGTCTGCCTGCACCGTCCCGGCGACGAGCTCCTCAACCTGCCGCCCGACGAGCTCGAGCGACTCCTGTTCGACGACGTCCCGTTCCTGGAGGTCGCGCAGCAGGAGCACGACACCTTCGCCCAGATCCTGAGGGACCAGGGCGTGGAGGTCCTCTATCTCGAGAACCTCGTCGCTGAGGTGTTCGACCAGGTCCCCGGCGCCCGCGCCGAGTTCACCGACCAGTACATCGCCGAGGCCGGCATCCGCGGCCAGCACATGCCGCAGATCGTCCGCGAGAAGCTGGACTCCATCGAGGACAACCTCGAGTTCGTCAAGAAGACCATGGCCGGCATGACCAAGTCCGAGATAGACATGCCCCTCACGGCGTCCACGACCCTCGACTCCCTGGTCAACTCCGAGTCCGAGTCCGACCTGATCATCGACCCGATGCCCAACCTCTACTTCACCCGCGACCCGTTCGCGGTCGTCGGCGAGGGCGTCAACCTCAACCGCATGTACTCGGTCACCCGCAACCGCGAGACCCTGTACGGCAAGTACGTCTTCAAGTACCACCCCGACTACAAGGACGTCTCGCTGTACTTCCGCCGCGACTGCCAGTTCCACACCGAGGGCGGCGACGTGCTGAACATCAACGAGAAGACCCTCGCCGTCGGCATCTCCCAGCGCACCCAGGCCGCCGCGATCGACGTCATGGCCCAGAACATCTTCTGGAACTCCGACTCCAAGGTCGAGCGCATCCTGGCCTTCGACATCCCGGTCTCGCGCGCCTTCATGCACCTCGACACGGTCTTCACCCAGATCGACGTCGATAAGTTCACGATCCACCCCGCCATCATGGGCACCCTGCGCGTCTACGAGCTGACCGCCGGCAAGAACCCGGGCGACGTGAACATCCGCCTGATCG
>UROJ01000159.1 GCA_900549335.1 uncultured Collinsella sp. | reverse complement strand
CTCCAACACCGTCCGAAGCAGCCGAGCTTTCCTCTCGCATGCGCTCTATCCCACGCGCGATATGCAAAAAGCCCGCCACCACACGGGTGACGGGCTTTTCCACTACCAGCCGCGTGCCTCCTCCGCACGCACGAGCTGACGAGCCTCGATCTGGCGAATCATATCGATGCGACGCTGGTGACGGCCGCCCTCGAACTCGCCGGTGAGCCAGGCGTCGACGATCATCTTGGCCAGCTCGATGCCTACCACGCGAGCACCAAATGCGAGCATGTTGGTGTTGTTGTGCTCGCGTGACAAGCGAGCGGAATACGGCTCAGAGCAGGTGCAGCAACGGATACCGCGCACCTTGTTCGCGGCAAGCGAAATGCCCACTCCCGTGCCGCAGATCACGATACCGCGATCGACTTCCCCGGCCACGACCGCGTTCGCCACGGCCTCACCCGCGATGGGATAGTCAAAGCGCTCGGTGCTGTCCGTGCCGAAGTTCACGACCTCATAGCCGTACTTCTCCTGGATATAAGCCGCAATGGCTTCCTTGTACTCAACCGCAACGTGGTCGTTTCCAATACCGATCTTCATAAGAGACCCCTTTCCAAATCCGCTCGCGCGTGTCGCGCGCTTATTTCGTCCTAATTTGCCTTTTCGCGTCTAATACACCTCGCCGGCGCGCAGACGTCGCAGGCACTCCTCGTAACCGGCGTCCTTGCCAAACAGCGCACTGGTACCCAAGATGAAGCCGTCCGCGCCGATAGCGGACAGGTCGCGCACGCGCTCGGGCGAGCAGGCGCCGTCGATCATGAGCTCAAAGCCGAAACGTTCCTTAAGAGCGGCAAGGCGACGTACCTTGTCGTTCGTGAACTCGATAAAGCTCTGGCCGGCAAAACCCGGATTCACCGTCATGACCATCACGTAGTCGCAGAGGTTCAGCATCTCCTCAACCTCGGAAATCGAGGTGTCGGGGTTCACGGCAATACCGGCGCTCTTGCCAAGAGACTTGATCGCGGCGAGGGTCTTGACCACGTAGCGCTCGGACTCCGGGTGGATGTAGATGATGTCCGCGCCCGCGGCGGCAAAAAGCTCCACCTTGCTGGCGGGGTTCTCGACCATAAGGTGCACGTCGACGAGCTTGTTAGTAGCAGCACGCACGGCCTTAATGTCCTCGAGGCCCATGGCGAAGTTGGGAACGAAACTGCCGTCCATCACGTCGCAATGGAAGATATCAATGCCGGCGGCGTCGAGCTCCTCGACGGTCGCACGCAGGTTGCCGTAGTCGGCGCACATGAGGCTGGGGCAGAGCAACATGGTGAACTCCTTATCTGCTCATTGGTTATCTACTCGTTGATA
Source organism: uncultured Collinsella sp. (assembly GCA_900549335.1). Classification (GTDB taxonomy): domain Bacteria; phylum Actinomycetota; class Coriobacteriia; order Coriobacteriales; family Coriobacteriaceae; genus Collinsella. The sequence goes on along the minus strand of UROJ01000159.1, from coordinate 2,744 downwards.
ATTAATCGTTTAACCTGTATCTAAAGTCTGGCTGATTAATCGTTTAACCACGTTGTTAACCTACAGGTTTCTCTAGATTCACAACGTTGTCATATTTGTCTATCTAGCTGGCGTCATACGGATTCCGTACGGCGAAAAGCCGTTGTGTTCCCTAGAAAGAGGCCCCGCCATTCAGCTGGCCACCATGGGCCGTGCTCGCACGGGCGTGGGCCTTGAACCCTACGCCTCCGGCGTGATCAGGCGCGCATGTTGGGCGATCTTCTCGTCATAGGATTCCGCGATGATCGCCACGCCATCAAACCCAAAAGCCCGAACATTTGAGAACTTATGAAACTTCGAGCTGTCGCACAGCACGTACACCTTATTCGAGTTCTCGCGCACGATGCGCTTCTTCGTTGCCTCCACATACGAGGGCGTCATGATGCCCCGGTCTTCGTCAATCGCGTTGGTCCCGATGAACGCCTTGTCAAAGTACAGATCGCGCAGGATCGACTCGGTCATGGAGCCGCAAAACGAGGAGTTCACGTGGTTGAACTCGCCACCCACTACGATGAGCTGGGCGCGCGTCTCGCTCTTAATCAGGCACGCCGAGGCGTCCGTCGTGTAGATCGTCACGTCGCGGTCGAGCAGCAGGCGCAGCAGGGCCGTGCAGGTTGAACCGGAGTCCAGATAGAGCGTGTCCCCGTCCTCAACCAGACGCAGGGCGACCTGGGCAATCTGATCCTTCTCGTTCCCATGCAAACCCGAGCGCGTCGAGATACTCACCTCGTGAACGGCCGAGACCAACTTCACCGCGCCGCCCGAAAGGTGCTCAACCTTGCCGAGCGCCTCCAGCTCCTTGAGGTCGCGGCGCAGCGTCGAAATAGAAACGCCCGGCAGCTCCTCCTGCAGCTCAGAAATCCTCACAAGGCCCGACTTCTGCAGGCACTCTACAATTCGCTCCTGGCGCTCATACGGGATCATATCGGGAACCTCTCCAAACCACTTTGCTTCACGCTCGTTCATTTCTTTTCGAGAAGTGTAACGCACGAGCAGAAAAACGGCCGCCATCCGCAACGATAACGGCCGTTTTAATCGATTGACCAACCCGCTCGTTCACAATTTGAACGAGGTTGACGTCCTCACGTAAGGGCGACGCTCCTTGAGCAAGGATAACGAGCCCCGGGCGAGGCACCGCGCCTCAAGTGAGACAGCACCCAAGGGAAGCGCACCTCAAGCTCTTAGGCAAGCTGGTCCTCCTTGCCGGTGAAGATGAAGGCGAGGACGCCGGCCACGACGGCAGAGATGAGCATGCCGGCCATGGCCCAAGCGAAGTTCATGGGGTCGGAGCTCACGAAAGCCGGGAACGTGGTAACGGAACCGAAGGTGAAGGCAGTCGTGACGACCTTCATGATGCCGAGGAACGCACCGCCGACGGCACCACCGATGATCTGCGCAAGCCAGACCTTCTTGTTCTTCACGAGCATGCCGAACAGCGTGGGCTCGATGATGGCGGACAGGGCGATCGACACGACGCCGGTCATGGCAAAGCTCTTGAGCTTCTGGTCGCGGGCCTTGAGGAACACGCCGAAGGCGCAGCCGATAACGGCGAAGTTGCAGGCGAAGGTGAAGGGGCAGATGTAGTCGAAGCCGTTCTGGGCGATGTTGTTGATCATAATGGGGTTCACGGCCCAGTGGATACCCATGGACACGAGCACGGACCAGCCGCCGCCAACCAGCACGCCGGCAAGCAAGGAGCTGCGCTCGATCAGCCAGTTGACCACGAAGGCGATACCCTCGCCGGCGTAGACGCCCAGGGGACCGATGACGAGCATCGTGAGCGGAACCATAACGATCAGGGAGATGGCGGGCAGCACGACGAGCTTGAGCATCTCGGAGACGTGCTCATCGAGCCACTTGTACAGGAACGAGTAGACCCAGACGGACAGGATGGCGGGGATAACCGTGGAGTTGTAGCTCATGAGAACAACGGGGATGCCGAAGAAATCCGTCATGGCGCCGTTGCCCGCGTCGCCCATGAGGGCGATGAAGTCCGGGTAGAGCAGGCACGCGCCGAGCAGCGCCGACAGGTACGGGCTCGCGCCGAAGCGCTTACCGGCCGAGAAGCCGAGCAGCACGGGCAGGAAGTAGAACACGCTCATGGCCAGGGTGTACAGGATGGTGTAGGTACCCGTACCCTCGGCGATGATGCCGAGCTGGGCAGCCAGGATGACGAAGCCGCGCAGGATACCGGAGCCGGCCATGGCGGGCAGCAGCGGGGCAAAGATGCCGGAGATCGCAGAGAAGATCTGGCTGACGATGCTCTCGCCCTCGTCCTTGGTAGCAGCGGAGATCTCCACGCCCGAGCCCTTGACCAGCGGCTCAAACTTCTCGTACAGCTTCGGGACCTCAGTGCCGATGAGAACCTGATACTGACCAGCCTTGTTCAGCGTGTTCACAACGCCTTCGACTTCCTTGACCGCAGCGTCGTCACAAGCCGCGTCGTCCTTGAGATTGAGGCGCAGGCGCGTCGCGCAGTGCGTCATGCCCGAGATGTTCTCGGGACCACCGACGGCGTCCAGAATCCCCTGAGCCATCGCGTTCCAGTCGCGTTTCATTGGTTACCTCCCCATTGCGCAGAAGAGCTCGCGGACAAGCTCGGCTGCCTTAATCGCGTCGTTTGCATCGATAACGGATTGGATCTTCTCCATGCCTACGGTCTCGATTGCATCGTTGAGCAGATGAATCATCTGGTCGTTCTGCGT
>UROJ01000158.1 GCA_900549335.1 uncultured Collinsella sp. | reverse complement strand
ATAAGGCCCATGAGGTGAAGGGTCTTGCCGTCAGCCTTGACATCGTCCATAGCCTTGACGAAGACCTCGTTCTTGGCGATGGAGCCGTCCTTGATGGCATTGTTGATGCGCGAAAGCTCCTGGAACACGATACGGCCGGCACCGATGTTGAGGTGGCCCACCTCGGAGTTACCCATCTGGCCGTCGGGAAGGCCCACGTCCTCGCCCGAAGCACCGAGCGTGGTGTGGGGATACTTCTCGTACAGGCTATCAAGGAAGGGCGTCTTGGCAGCGGCGACGGCGTTCTCGCCATCGGCCGGAGCAAGGCCGCAACCATCCATGATGATCAGGAGTGCAGGAAGATGACGCTGTGCCATATGTCCTACTCGCCTGCCTTGACGACCATAGAGGCGAAGTCGGCAGCCTTGAGCGAAGCGCCGCCCACGAGGGCGCCGTCAACGTCGGGCTTGGCGACGAGCTCGGCAATGTTGCCGGGCTTGGCGGAACCGCCGTAGAGAACGCGGATGCCGTTGGCGAGCTCCTCGCCGAACATCTCCTTGAGGGTCTCACGGATAGCGCCGCAGACCTCCTGAGCGTCCTCGGCGGTAGCGGTCTTGCCGGTGCCGATGGCCCAGATGGGCTCGTAGGCGACGACGACCTGCTTGGGGCAGGTGATCTCAAGACCAGCAAGGCCAGCCTTGACCTGGTTCACGACGTGCTCGACATAGGTGCCAGCCTCGCGGACCTCGAGGGACTCGCCGCAGCAGAAGACGGGAACAAGACCGGCGGCAACGAGGGCCTTGGCCTTCTTGTTCTGATCCTCGTCGGTCTCATGGAAGTAATCACGACGCTCGGAGTGACCGATGATGCAGTAGGTGCAGCCAGCGGACTTGAGCATGTCGCAAGAGGACTCACCGGTGAAGGCACCCTTGGCCTCCCAGTACACGTTCTGTGCACCGAGGGCGATGGGGGCAGCCTGAATGCGGTCATGAACCGTGGTGATGTCGATGGTCGGAGGGCAGACGAGCACCTCGACGCCAGCCGGAACCTCAGGCAGAGCCTGGGCCAGCTCGTCGGCGAGCTTGGCAGCCTCGGCGACGTCGTTGTTCATCTTCCAGTTACCAGCGATAAGAAGGGTGCGATTAGGCATCGAGAAGCGCCTCCACTCCGGGCAGGGCCTTACCCTCGACGAGCTCCATGGAAGCGCCACCACCGGTGGAGATCCAGCTCATCTTGTCGGCCAGGTTGAACTTGTTGACAGCTGCGACGGAGTCGCCACCGCCGATGATCGAGGTGCAGTCGGCCTCGGCGACAGCCTCGGCGATAGCCTGGGTGCCGTGAGCGAAGTTATCGAACTCGAAGACGCCCATGGGGCCGTTCCAGAACACGGTCTTGGCGCCCTTGACGGCCTCGGCGTAGAGCTCCTCGGTCTTGGGGCCGATGTCCATACCCTCACGATCGTCGGGGATAGCGTCGGAAGCGACAACCTCGGGGACAGCGTCCTCGCCAAAGTGATCGGCAACGCGGTTGTCGATGGGGAGCAGGATCTTGACGCCCTTCTCCTCGGCCTTCTTGAGCATCTCGCCGGCGCGCTCGACCCAGTCCTCTTCCTTGAGGGACTGACCAACGGACAGGCCCTGAGCCAGGAAGAAGGTGTAGGCCATGCCGCCACCGATGATCAGGGTGTCAGCGGAGTCGATGAGGTGATCGAGCACGCCGATCTTGGAGGAAACCTTGGAACCGCCGACGATGGCGACGAAGGGGCGCTCGGGCTCGGCGAAGATGCCGGTCAGCGTGTCGACCTCCTTCTCGAGCAGGAAGCCGGCGACGGCAGGCAGGTAAGCGGCGGGGCCCACGACGGAACCCTGGGCGCGGTGAGCGGTGCCGAAGGCATCGAGAACGAAGACGTCACCATAGGAAGCGAGCTTCTTGGCGATCTCGGGATCGTTCTTCTTCTCACGCTTGTCAAAACGGACGTTCTCGAGAACGAGGACCTTACCCGGCTCGACGGCGGCGACAGCCTCAGCAGCCTTCTCACCGTAAGTGTCGGCGACAAAGGCAACGTCAAGGCCAGAGAGCTCAGCGAGCTTCTTAGCGACAGGCTCAAGGGAGAGCTCAGGCTGGAAGCCGGTACCCTCGGGGCGGCCGAGATGGCTCATGAGGATGACGCGAGCGTTGTGCTCAACGAGGTAGTTGATGGTGGGCAGGGCAGCCTTGATACGGGTGGTGTCGCCAACGACGCCATCCTTGATAGGCACGTTGAAGTCAACGCGGACGAGAACGCGCTTGCCGTCGACATCGATGTCGCGGACGGTCTTCTTGGTAAAGGCCATGTTTGCTTCTACCTTTCGTACGTGTCTGCCTCCCATTACGGCAGACGATTTCCTATAAAAAGGGCGCGACCCTAGGGTGTAAGCCCTATAAGGCCGCGCCCTTCTTTAGACGCTCAACGAGCTATTCGCTAAAAGCTAAATTAAGCAACGAACTTCTCGAAGTACTTGATGGTGCGGACCATCTGAGAGGTGTAAGAGTTCTCGTTGTCGTACCAAGAGGTGACCTGAACGAGGGTCTGGCCGTTGCCGAGGTCAGAGCACATGGTCTGAGTGGCGTCGAAGATGGAGCCGTGGGTCTCGCCGACGATGTCGCGGGAGACGATCTGGTCCTCGTTGTAGGCGAAGGTCTCGGGGATGGTCTCGGCGTAGGCCTTCATGGCAGCGTTGACCTCGTCGACGGTGACCTTCTTGTCAACGACGGCGTAGAGGTTGGTCAGCGAGCCGGTCGGCGTCGGGACGCGCTGGGCGGCACCGATGAGCTTGCCGTTGAGCTCGGGGAGAACCAGGCCGATGGCCTTGGCAGCGCCCGTGGTGTTCGGGACGATGTTCTCGGAGCAGGCGCGGGAGCGACGGAAGTTGCCCTTGCGCTGCGGGCCGTCGAGCGGCATCTGGTCGCCGGTGAAGGCGTGGATGGTGGTCATGATGCCGGACACGATGGGAGCGAAGTCGTTCAGACCCTTGGCCATCGGGGCGAGGCAGTTGGTGGTGCAGGAAGCAGCGGAGATGATGTTGTCCTCAGCGGTCAGCGTCTCATGGTTGACGTTGTACACGATGGTGGGCAGATCGCTGCCGGCCGGAGCGGAGATGACGACCTTCTTGGCGCCAGCGTTGATGTGGGCCTGAGCCTTAGCCTTGCTGGTGTAGAAGCCGGTGCACTCGAGAACGACGTCGACGTCGAGGTCGCCCCAAGGCAGGTTGTTGGCGTCGGCCTCCTTGTAGATCTTGATCTCCTTGCCGTCAACGGTGATGGAATCCTCGCCAGCAACGACCTCGTGATCGCGAGCGTAGTTGCCCTGCGTGGAGTCGTACTTCAGCAGGTAAGCGAGCATATCGGGAGAGGTGAGGTCGTTGATAGCGACGATCTCGGAGCCCTCATGACCGAACATCTGACGGAAAGCCAGACGACCGATGCGACCGAAGCCGTTAATAGCAACCTTTACTGCCATTGTGTCTCCTTTCGTAAGGCCCCCGCGAGCTACAGCGCCCGCCGTTGAGGCCCACAAACTAACCACTCGCCTAATATACCTTTTTTTTGACTTGAATTTCACGAGAATGCTCGAAATTGAAAATCAAATTTACGTTAAAACGTTTTAAAGAATAAAATAGCAGCTAAATCCGTATATAAGTCGATACTTCAAACTACTTGTTTGCTTCAATGAGCTTTTCAAGCCTCAAAACGCGATGGTACAGGGCAGACTTCGACAAGGGAGGGTCAGCCATCTCGCCCAGATCGCGCAGCGACAGATCGGGATAGCGCTCGCGCAGGTCGCAAAAGACTGCCAAGGCGTCCGGAAGCGTGTCGCGCAAACCCCGCTGTTCGAGCTCATCGATCAACGCAAGCTGATGCTGGGCGGCACCCGCACTTCTGGTCTGATTGGCCAGTTCGGCATTCACGCGACGGTTCACATCGTTCTTAACCAACTTGACCGCTCGCGCCTCCTCAATCTCGGCAACGCTGCGCTTGGCACCAATCAGCTTTAAAAGATGCTCGATCTCCTCGGCGCTCTTAATGTAGACAGCAAAGGATCCGCGCCGTGCATTAACACGCGCATGGACCCCA
>UROJ01000157.1 GCA_900549335.1 uncultured Collinsella sp. | reverse complement strand
GTTTAGTGCATCGGGCTCGACGGAGCTGTTTCGTATTGGCATGCGTGCGGTGTATCTAGAGAGCATGGTTTACGGCCTGTGCATGGGCGGGCTGTTCGTGGCGAGCGTGCTGTGGTTTGAGGCCGCGGCGTCGATGCTCGAATACGACAAGGTACTTGCGCTTTTGGGCAACGCCGCGCCGGTGCTCGCGCTCATGATCTCGATGTGCATGCGGCTTATCCCGCAGTTTTTACGCCGCGGTCGTACGGTACTGGCGGTGCAGGATGCGATTGATGTGCCGGGTCGCGCGCCGGCCGATCCCGTGCGTTCGCGCCTACGGGCATCGAGCGTGTTGATGGGCTGGGGCATGGAAGATTCGCTGGAGCGCGCGGACGCCATGCGCTCCCGTGGATGGGGCGCCGCGACACGTCGCACGACGTACGCGCGGTATCGGCTGGGTCGCGGCGATGTTGCCGCGCTGGTTGGGCTTGCGGTGTTTGGTGCCGCTGCGGTGGCGGTGGCATGGACCGCGACAACGCAGTATTCGTTTTACCCGCAACTATCGGTGCCGGCGCCGTGGCTGGGCTATGTCGTGTACGCTGCCTGGATGATGCTGCCCTGCGTGTTGCATGCGATCGATGAGAAGAGGTTCGGCTGATGGCTCGGTTGGATAGGGGACCGGTGTCGGGCGCGGCATACGGCCCGGATATGCCGGCGATTGAGGTGCGGAGCCTGAGCTTTGCCTACCCCGATGCGGATGCTGCGGTGCTCGAGGGACTCGACTGGTCTGTTCCCCAAGGTGCATTTGCGCTGCTTGTCGGCGGTACCGGATCGGGTAAGTCGACGTTGCTGTCGCTACTCAAGCCCGAGATCGCTCCGGCGGGCGAGCGCACTGGCGAACTGCTCGTGCTGGGCGAGAACGTCGCCGACATGGATGTGCGGGCATCGGCGGAGCGCGTGGGCTATGTGTTCCAGGATCCCGAGAACCAGATCGTGTGCGAAACCGTGTGGCACGAGATGGCGTTTGGCCTGGAAAACTTGGGGCTAGCGCGTGATGAGATGCGCCGTCGCGTAGCTGAGACCAGCTATTTCTTTGGGCTGGAAGATTGGCTTCACCGCGATACTGACACGCTTTCGGGCGGTCGCAAACAGTTGCTGTCGTTGGCGGCCGTTCTGACGCTGCGCCCGCGCGTGCTGCTGCTCGACGAGCCCACGTCTCAGCTTGATCCGGTTGCGGAGAAGAATTTCCTGCACGCGCTGTTTCGTGTGAATCGCGAGCTGGGCTGCACGGTTGTTGTGGCGACGCATCAGCCGCGCCCAATGCTCGAATACGCGACGTGTGCGTACCGGATTGAGGACGGTCGCGTGCGCGAGGTGGCGGATATGGCTTCTTTGGGACGCCGAGAATCGCTGTTATCCGATGACATGTTGGGGTGGGGTGCCATCCGATGTGCAAATAAAGGAGTATTCAGCAGGCGTGAGGACAATTTGGGCTCTCTGGAGCCGCCCGGGGACGTATCGAGCGCGAAAAAAAGTTCGGAATTGGACAAATCGTCCGAATTTGTGGCGCAAACGTCGCTCGAGAACGGCTCGGAAGCCTTCTCGCGCACGGATGGAAGCAGAATACTCCAAAAAATGCACGGCGGGTCGGCTACCACCCTGTCGGAAGGCTGGTTTCGCTACGATCGAGCGTCCGGCTGGGTGCTGCGCGGGCTCGATGCTTCGTTTTCGGCTGGCGCGGTGCATGCAATCGTGGGCGGCAACGGATGCGGTAAGTCGACGATGCTCTCGGTGCTGGCGAAGACCGCCAAGCTGCAGCGCGGCCGCATGGTGCGCGAAGCGGCCTCGGCGGCGCTGCTGCCACAGAATCCCAAGGCATTGCTGGTTGCCGAGACGGTTCGCGATGAGCTGATGGAATGGGCCTCGACCTGCGGATACGACGAGGCCGCAGCACGGGAGCAGACAGCGCGCCTGGGTCTGGCGGGCTTGGAGGCGCGTCACCCGTACGATCTTTCGGGCGGTCAGTGCCAGCTGCTTGCGTTGGCAAAGCTGCTGTTGATTGGCCCCGAGCTGCTATTGCTCGATGAGCCCACCAAGGGTTTGGACCTGGCCAGCCGCCGCATCATCGCCCGTGCCCTGCGTGACCATGCGAAGGCTGGCGGCACCGTCATCATGGCTACGCACGATTTGGACTTTGCCGAGCAGGTAGCCGACGACGTCGCCATGATGTTTGACGGCGAGATTGCCTGCGTGGAGCCCCCGGCCGACTTCTTTGCCGACAACGTGTTCTATAGGGCGTGATGGGATGACGGACTGTCGTTTCTCGCGTTTACTCACAAAACTGGAGATTCCGCTGTTGTTGGCGGTGCCGGCGGTGATGGCAACGGCGTTGCTGGCGGGCGTTGAGCAGGCGGCGCTCGCCATGCTTGTCGTGGTGGCGCTGGTGCTTGCGCTGTTCTTTGCAGGCTACGAGGCGTCGCGACCGGGCCTGCGCCAGATTATGCCCACGCTGGTGCTGGCGGCGCTGGCGGCGGCGGGCCGCATCTTGTTCGGCCCCATTCCCGACTTTAAACCCGTGAGCGCCATCGCCATCATCGCCGGGGCGACGCTCGGGCGTCGCAACGGCTTCATGGTCGGCGCGTTGGCAGCACTGACCAGCAATTTCTTTTTTGGGCAGGGCATGTGGACGCCATGGCAGATGTATGCCTGGGGCCTGGTTGGCTATGTTGGCGGTGCGCTGGCGCATGCCGGTGCGTTCGACCGTGCGGATGGAACCGTGCGCATGCCGGCGCTGATGGCGTACGGCTTTGCTTCGGGTCTGCTGTACGGCGTGGTGATCAACGCGTACGACATTATCGGTTTTGTACAACCGCTCACGTGGGCGGGCGTCGTGGCGCGTCTTGCCACGGCAGTGCCGTTCGATATCACACACGGCCTCGCGACCTGCGTGTTCTTGGCCGCCCTCTACAAGCCTTGGTGTCGACGGATCAACCGCGTTGTCGTGAAATACGGGCTGTAGGGCTGGTTGCGCCGGGGCGTGAATCAATACTTCCGAAGTACCATTTCAAAACTATGCCGGTTTACGGGGCTAGATTAGCGTAGGCCGACCATACCGGCTTTTTTCAAAATAGAGCAAGCCGTTTACCTGAGGTTTTATTATTTCGGAATTGCGTATGGTTGGGGGTTCGCGATTCAGCCCCGTAAACCGGCATAGTTTTGGAATGGCCGGCTGATATGACGGGCATCGTGGCCCTCAGAGAGCCAAATCGATCCGTTTTCCTCCGTCTCCAGACGTCCCCGGGGAATCAGTTGGCGGCGCTTGCCACGAAACTGGCCCATCTACTACGTTTAGCTTGATACCCCCGACCATGACCGCGTTTTATGAAAAACCGCAGGCTTTCTACCTGCGGTTTTCTTTTTGCGTTGTTCGCTGTGGTTGAGGGTAGTGGCTTAAACGTAGTAGATGGGTCAGTTCCGTGGCGGGAGGGCCGCGTGGGTTCCCTCGCGAGGTGAAAATGATCCCTTTTCCTCCGTCCCCAGGGGATCAATTGGGGCTAGAGTTCTAGCGTGAGGGTGACGGGGCAGTGGTCGCTGCCAAAGATGTCGCCGCGGATGCCGGTGTCGCGTACGTTGTCGGCGATTGCGTCGCTCACCAGGAAATAATCGATGCGCCAGCCGGCGTTGTTCTTGCGAGCATTAAAGCGGTAGCTCCACCAGCTGTAGACGCCCTCGACGTCGGGGTTTGCCGCGCGCCAGGTATCGGTGAAGCCGGCGTTGAGCAGCTCGGTAAACTTGCCGCGTTCTTCGTCCGAAAAGCCCGCGTTGCCGCGGTTGGACTTGGGGTTCTTAAGGTCGATCTCCTCGTGCGCCACGTTAAAGTCGCCGCAAGTTACGACGGGCTTGCCGCTCTCGCGCTCAAGCGCGCTCAAAAAGCCGCGATAGGCATCGTCCCAGGCCATGCGCACATCGATGCGGGCGAGTTCATTTTGGGCGTTGGGCGTATAGACGTCGACAAACCAAAACTTGTCGAACTCGAGCGCGCAGACGCGGCCCTCGGTCGCGGCTTGGGCAACGAGCTCGGCAGCCTCGCCTTCGCCGGCGTAGGGTAGCAGCGCGTCGGCGTGCAGCACGCGCAGCGGTTCCTGGCGGCTAAAGACC
>UROJ01000156.1 GCA_900549335.1 uncultured Collinsella sp. | reverse complement strand
ATCGAGCGCACTCATGGGCTCGTCGAACATAAAAATGCCCGGATGCGCCGCCACCATGCGGGCAAGCGCCACGCGTTGTTGCTGGCCGCCCGAGAGCCGCGCGGGATAACGGTCGGCGAAATCGGCCAGGCCAAAGATGCCCAGATAGCGCTCGGCCAGCCTTTTGCGCGCCGCGGCGTCGCCCGCGTCCTTTACACCGGCACATACGTTATCGGCCACCGTCATGCTGGGAAACAGCTGATAGTTTTGGAACAGCAGGGCGCATTTTCGCTCCTGGGGCGACAGGTTGATGCCCGTCGCTGAGTCAAAAAAGGTCACGCCGTTGACGACGATCTTGCCCTCGTCGGGCGTCTCAACACCGGCAATGCAGCGCAGTGTGCAGCTCTTGCCGCAACCCGAAGCGCCCAGCAGCGCCACACGCTCCCCACCGGCCTCAAGCTGCATGTCGAGCATAAACCCGGGATAGTGCTTTTTGATATCCAAAACGAGTGACATGGTCTATCGTCCTCCCTGCGGCGCCGTATCATCGCGCATGAGCTCGGCCAGCGCCTCGCGATCAATACGCAAGGCATCGCCGCCCGCCGGGTCGAGCGAATCGCCCCGGCCGGCGAGATCTTTGGCCTGCTTGCGCTCAGCACGGGAAAGGCCCCGCTCGCGATACTTTTGCGAATGAGCGGTGTACATATTGATGAACAGGATGACCAGGAAACTAAACACGATCACGACGACGACCCAAAAGAGAGCCACCGACGTATTGCCGCCCATCCACTCAAAGTAGATGGCGATGGGGATGGTCTGCGTAATCCCAGCGTAGTTGCCCGCAAAGAACAGGGTGCAGCCAAACTCGCCCATCGCGCGAGCGAAGGCGAGCACCGCGCCGGCGGCAATCGAGGGCCAGCCAAGCGGCATCATAATCTTGGTAAAGATGCGACACTCGGACCATCCCAGGGTTCGCGCGGCGTCGAGCATTTGCGTGTCGAGGCTCTCAAAGGCACCGAGCGCCGTACGGTAGACCAGGGGAAACGAAACCACCACGGCAGAGACAACCGCCGCCGGCCACGTAAAGACAATCGAGATGCCGTGCGCGATGAGCCACTGGCCCACCCCGGTCGAGCGGCCAAACAGCATGAGGAGCAGAAAGCCGCAGACCGTAGGCGGCAGCACCATAGGAATCGTAAAGACCGAATCGAGCAGGCCCTTGATGCGACTCGAGGTACCCAGAGTCTTCCACGCGGCGAACAGGCCCAGCGCAAAGGAGACCAGCAGGGCAAGGCCGCTCGTTTTAATGGACACCCAAAACGGGCGATAGTCAATGTCGCCCAAAAAGGTGGCCAGAGAGGTCAAGGGGCCCCGCTCATCCCGCAACACGACAGACGATGCCTCTACCATTTGAGCGCTATCAAGCCAACGCGCGCCGCCCCTGGCATCACCCGAGGCTGATGCAATCACCACATAGCGGCCCCCATCCGCACCGCGCTCGTCAAAGCCATAGGTATACCCGCCGGCATCAAACGTTGTTTCCGCCGTGACATACCAAGGAAGATCCACGTCCCCTAGCTGCGCACCTCCCATGCAGTTTGCGCTGTCGAGCTCACAGACGAGGGCCTTGAGACCCGATATGCACTCGTTGTCCAGCGGATCCAATCCATACTTCTCGACCGCCTTGGGCGATATCCACACCACAACGCGATCGGCAGCAGGCGCCACTACAAGGTCCACGTCCTCATCAACGGGAAACCGGTAGCCCTCAGGCTGGCCCTCCATGGCACGAGCGGTCCCCTTGGCCAACCGCTCAAAACCCTCGATCCCATAGGAAAGCCCATGAGCTGTCGCAGCAACCTGGGTCCCGTCCTGAGCATCCCCAGCAAATGCAAATCCCGGCACCCAGCAAAGCGCGAAGGTCAGAGCACAGGCGACAAACATGCGGAATCTATTAAGCACGAAAAGCTCCAAGCGAATACAAGGACGGAGTTAAACACAAAACGATGGAATTATCGCGCCAAGCCGCACTACGCGGAAAGCTCAAAGCCGTACTTGGCCCAAATCTTCTGGGCTTTCTTGTTGGTCAGGCAGAAGTCGATGAACGCCTTGGCCTCGTCGGCATGCTCAGAGCTATCGGCGACAGCACCGGGATACACGATGGGCTTGTGCGAATCCTCGGGGCACACGAAGGCCTCCTCGATGCCGTCGTAGCGAAAGATATCGGAGCTGTAGACAAAACCAGCCACACAGTCGCCCGTAGAGACGTAAGACGCAGCAGTGCCGACCTTGTCGGCCAGGGCCACCTTGTCGGCGATCTCAGGCGCGTACTCGCCGTCATCACCCTCGGTGCCGGTGTAGAGGCCCACGGAGGCCAGGGCTTGGTTGGCGTACTTGCCGGCGGGGACGGTCTTGGCGTCGCCGATGGCGATCTTGCCGTCCAGGTTCGCAACGTCGGCGATGGCCTCGACCTTGGTGTCGGAGCCCTCGGCGCGAATGATCACAAGGTCGTTGACGAACATGTCCTCACGCGTGTCGGCGTCGACGAGCTCAGCGGCCTCGACGTCGTCCATGGTGCCCTTGGAGGCCGTGATGAGCACGTCGACGGCAGCACCGGCGCGCATCTGCTCGACAAGGTCGCCAGACGCCTTAAACTGCGTGTCGGCAAACGTGGTGCCGGTCTGCTCGGTGAAAAGCTCCTGAACCTCGGGCAGAGCCTTCTCGAGCGAGTTGGCGGCAAAGACCTGCAGCTCGACAGCTTTCTTGGAAGATGCCTTAGCAGAACTGGCATCAGATCCGGCCGGCTCGGACGTCTTGTTGCCCGAGCAGCCGGCAAGACCAAGGCCAGCAGCGGCGACAGCAGAAAGCGAGACGAATCCGCGGCGAGAAACCATATCGAACATGTTCAACCCTTTCGAACGCCATGCCCGGGCACCCCGCCGCAGGCTTTATTCTGTTACTAGATTATACTTCTGCGCGAATAATGTTTGTGATAATTAGTTCTCGTCTAATAAGTTTCTTTTACCGATAACCCCGAGATGGCTGCACTGTCGCTGCATAAAAAGGCGGAGCAGCCCGTAAGGTCGCTCCGCCGCAGGTAAACCGCTTATTTGGCGTGCCCGCCGCCCGCCGTCATTTGGGCCGCATGCTCCAGCTGATCGCTCACGGCCTCCCAGCTTTCGCGGGCCGCTTTCGTGGATCCCGGAAAGTTGATGACAAGCGTATGTCCACGCTGCATGCACACGGCGCGCGAGAGCATGGCGCGGCGCGTCTTGGTCATGGAGTACGCACGGATTGCCTCGGCAATGCCCGGCACATCGCGGTCGCAGACGGCACGCGTCGCCTCGGGCGTCACATCGCGCATCGAAAGCCCCGTGCCGCCGCAGGTGAGCACGACATTGGCGTGGCACTCATCGGCGGCTTCCACAATGGCATCACCGATCTCGCTGGCGTCGTCGCGTACGACCACATGTGAGGAGACCGTCCAGCCCTGCGCCACGATGAGCTCCTCGAGCGCACCGCCCGCCTCGTCCTGGGCAAGATCGCGCGTATCCGAGCACGTCACAATCGAAATCTTCAAGTCCATAGCATTCCTCCTACAACACGGCGCCCTCGGGCAGGTCGACGCGAACAACGTCCACGGCATCTCCCGCCTTGAGCTCGCACGGTCCTTCGTCAACACGCAACAGGCAGTTCGCACGCTGCATAGTTCCAAGCAGTGCCGAATTCTGCGTCTTAGCCTCGGTCACCAACAGCTCACCGGTCTCGGGGTCGCGCAAAACCGTGGCGCGATCGAAGAAGCGGCGATGCTGTCGCTTTTTCACGCCGTGCGTGAGCGTCGCCTGCTGTACGGGACGCGCACCCTCGGCAAAGCCGCGCATCTTGCGGATCGCCGGGCGGGCGAGCATCTCAAAGCCCACATACGCCGCCGCCGGATTGCCTGAAAGCCCCAGGTAGGGCTTACACCCGAGCAAGCCAAACGTGATGGCCTTGCCCGGACGCATCGAGATGCGGTCAAACAGCACCTCGCCCTCGCGCTTAACCAGCGCCGTCACGTAGTCATAGTCGCCAGCCGAGGCGCCACCGCTCGTAATGACAAAATCGCACTCCTGCACGGCACGATGCACCAACTCGGCAATCGCCTGCTCATCATCGGGCGCA
>UROJ01000155.1 GCA_900549335.1 uncultured Collinsella sp. | reverse complement strand
CGTCGGCAGCGTCAGATGTGTATAAAGAGACAGCCCTTAAGCAGGTCCTGGGCGAGCACGTCTCCCAGGCCGGCTCGCTGGTGACGCCCGAGCACCTTCGCTTTGACTTTACGCACTTCGAGGCCCTTTCCTCCGAGCAGCTCAAGGCTGTCGAGGACCTGGTCAACCAACAGATCTTCGCCTCCAAGCCGGTCGTGACCCGTGTTATGGGCATCGACGAGGCTAAGGCTGCCGGCGCTGTCGCCCTCTTTGGCGAGAAGTACGGCGACGTCGTCCGCGTCGTCTCCGTGGGCGCCGAGGACCAGCCGTTCTCCCGCGAGCTCTGTGGTGGCACCCATGCCGCCAATACCGCCGAGATTGGCCTGTTCAAGATCATTTCCGAGTCCTCCACGGGCTCCAATGTCCGCCGTATCGAAGCCGTGACCTCTAAGGGTGCTCTCGACTATATGGCCGACCGCCTGGCGCTCGTTGACGCCGCCGCCGCTGCGCTCAAGTGCCGCGTCGACGAGGTTCCCGCCCGTGTGGAGAACCTGCAGGTCGAGCTGCGCGAGACGTCCAATAAGCTCAAGAAGGCGCTCACCGGTGGCTCTTCCGATGCGATCTCCAGCGCCATCGACTGCGCTGTCGAGCTGAATGGCTACAAGCTCGTCGTTGCTGAGCTCCAGGGCCTTGAGGCTGCCGACCTGCGCAACGTATGGGATACCGTACACCAGAAGGTCGCCGGCCCTGTCGCTTGTGTCATCGCCAGCGTGACTGAGAAGGGCACTCCGGCCCTGCTCGCTGCCGGCTCCGATGACGCCGTGAAGGCCGGGTTCCACGCCGGTAACGTGATCAAGCAGATCGCGGGCCTGGTTGACGGTCGCGGTGGTGGCCGTCCCAACATGGCCCAGGCCGGTGGCAAGAATGCCGCCGGCATCGCCGATGCCCTCGCGGCCGCTAAGACCGCGCTCGGCGCCTAAGAATCTAAGAAGTCGCTGTGGTCGCGCTCGCGCTGGACATAGGGGAGACCAGGATTGGCATCGCCGTCTCGAGCCGTGATGGCAAGATGGCGATGCCCGTCAAGGTGCTTCCGGCCGCCGAGGTCACCGGTATGGCCAAGACGTTCCGCTACCTGGTCGAGGACTATGAGCCCGACATCCTGGTAAGCGGACGTCCCTTGACCATGGCCGGTGAGCCCGGCCCCCAGGCCGAGCGCGTTGCCGCCGTGGCGCAAAAGATTGCCGACGAGCTCGATCTTCCGCTGGAGTTTGAGGACGAACGTCTGTCTTCGCAAGAGGCCAAGCGTATCCTGCGCGAGCAGGGCCTCAACGAAAAGCAGATGAGGGGCAAGATCGACATGATTGCCGCCAGCCTGTTTTTGCAGACGTGGCTCGATCGTAAAAACGAGGAGGTTTCGCATGCCTAGCGCTTCCGATCCGCGCCAGCAGAATCGTACACGGCAGCCGGCGTCGCGCCCTGCCCAGCCTGGCCAGCGTCCGGCACAACCGACGCAGCGCGCAGCTCAGTCTGCCGCGCGCTCGGTGCAGTCCTTCTCTCATTCGGCCCAACCTGTTCAACGGACGGGTCAGCAGTCTTCTGCTCGTTCGGTTCAGCATTCGGCTTCTCACGCGGCTCAGCAGCCCACTGCTCGTACGGCCCAGCCTGCAGGCGGTACCCGCTTTAAGCAGCAGGCACCTACCCAGCGAACGCAGGCCCCCCAATCGCATTCGCATCACGCTCGCGGTTCGCATGGCGTTGCTCCGGCGACCCGCTCGAGCTACAACACGCATTCTCGTCGCGGTGCTCAAAAGAAGAGTTCTCCGGTTCCCATGATCATCGGCGTTGTGGTGGCGGTGCTCGCGCTTGTTGCGACCGCTTTCTTTGTCGTGCCGGCCGTCAAGGGCTTCTTTGCCGGTGAGGATACGAAGGTCACGGCTGGTCAGCAGGTTACGGTGACCATTCCCGATGGTGCTTCGGGCGATACGATCGCCTCGATTCTCTCCGAGAACCATATCGTCGAGAATCCCAAGGATTACTATGCGGCGGTGAAAAAGCTCAACGCCGATATGTCGCTCAAGCCTGGTACCTATTCGTTCACCACACTCATGGACGCGACCAAGGTTGTTCAGCAGCTTATGGAAGGTCCCAACGCGGGCTCCAATGCGCTGACTATCCCTGAGGGCCTGACGGTCGATCAAGTCGCCGACCGTGTGGCCCAGGCCTACGACGGCATCTCTAAGGAAGACTTCCTCAACCAGGCCAAGGCCTCCAACTACATGGACGACTATAGCTTCCTTAAGGGCGCCGCCAACGACTCGCTCGAGGGTTTCTTGTTCCCCAAGACCTATTCGTTGGGTGATTCGCCGACGGCCGATGACGTGATTCGCGCTATGCTCGATCAGTTTAAGACCGAGTACAAGTCGCTTGACTTTGCGAGCTGCGAAGCCAAGATCAAGGAGCGCTACGGTGTGGAGATGTCTGACTACGACATCGTCAACTTGGCCTCTATCGTTGAGCGCGAGGGCCTCAACGCCGATCAACGTGCGCACGTGGCCTCGGTCTTCTACAACCGCCTTGCCGGCAAGCTCGACGGCCTGCGCTATCTCAACAGCGATGCTACCATGATGTATGTCACCGGTGGCGAGGTTACCGCCGACGACCTGCAGAGCGATAGTCCGTATAACACCTATAAGCACGAGGGTCTGCCACCCACGCCCATCTGCTCTCCGTCGCTCGAGGCACTCAAGGCCACGCTTGAGCCGACCGACTCCGATGACCTGTATTTCTACATTACGCAGGACGAGGAGTACTTCTCGCAAACCTACGAAGAGCATCAACAGTCTTGGAATTAGCATGAGGATTTTTAGCCCCAAACGATACGTTGCCTCGGTCGATCGCATCGACCTTGATACCCTGTGGGCCGACGGCAAACGCGCCATTCTGCTCGATCGCGATAACACCCTGGTGCCGCGCGACACCGAGCAGGTTCCCGCCGCGGTTTCCGCTTGGCTCGATACCGCCCGCGTCAAAGGCTTTAAGCTGTGCATGGTGTCCAACAACTGGCATCGCGACCAGGTCATGAGCTCTGCACGCGAGCTGGGACTCGAGGCCATCAGCCACGCCATGAAGCCGGCGCCGTTTGCCCTCAAGGCAGGTCTTAAGCGCCTCGGCGCCACGGCCGACGAGGCGGTGCTGATCGGTGATCAGCTCTACACGGACGTGTGGAGTGGCAACTTCGCCGGCGTCGATACTATCCTGGTTAAGCCGCAGGCAACCCAGGACCTGTGGTACACGCAGATCTTCCGTATCTTTGAGCGCCGGGCCCTGCGCGACCTTCCCTGCGAGGAATAGGTTTCGCCATGTCTCAGCACATCAAACACGGCTGCGACCATATCTTCTTTATCGGCTTTTTGGGCGCGGGCAAATCGACGCTCGCGCGCAACGTCGGCACCATGTTTAAGCGGCGTTTTATCGATACCGACCGCCTCGTCGTGCGCCGTTGCGGCAAGTCGGTAACCGAGATTTTTGAGACCGAGGGCGAGGATCGTTTTCGCGAGCTCGAGACCTCGGCGCTCCGTTCGCTCCAAAGCGAGCGCAGCCTGTTGGTTTCGTGCGGGGGCGGTATCGTCGAGACGCCGGTGAATATTGAGCTGATGCACGAAATGGGTACGTGCGTGTACCTCGAGGGTGACTTCGAGGATTCGATTCGTCAGATTCGTCGGTCAGACACGCGCCCCGATTTCCGCTCTCCCGAGCATGCCGCGCGCCTGTTTGAGCATCGCCGTCCGCTGTATCGCCAGGCCGCCGACCTTACCCTTGATATTCGCAACAAGTCCTTCGAGGACGTTTCCTACCTTTGTGCCGAGATGCTTTTGGAGCGTGGGCTGCTATGATTCGCCGTCAACTGATCAATTTTCAAAACCGCAGTGTCGATGTCCGCGTCGGATTGGGCGCGTTCGATGAGCTGTCGCGCATGTTTGCCTCGGCCGTTGGCAAGCCTAAGCGTGCGATGGTGGTTTGGAACGACGTCACATCCGAGCGTTTTGGTGAGGTCGTCGAGCATGCGCTGGTCGACGCCGGTTTTGCCGTGTCGCCGCTAGTCCTCGAGGTTTCGCCTGCTGGTGCCACGCTGGCCGATGCTGATGCTATCTTTGGCGCCCTGTCTGCTAACCGCATCACTTGCGACGATT
>UROJ01000154.1 GCA_900549335.1 uncultured Collinsella sp. | reverse complement strand
GAGTGCCTGGTCAAGCCGGGCAAGCGCCTGAAGCCCGGTGCTCAGATTGAGTATCGTGCAGGCGGCGCCCATGCGCCCGAGGGGGCTCCAGTGGTGCTGACGGCCGAGGTCGTCGACTTTGTCACCGATAGCCGCGGCGGCCGCTTGGTGCGTTTTGAGCCGGCCGGTTGCAATGCCGCCGGCGACCCGCGCACGCTCGACGAGGCCATCCATGCTGCCGGCCACGTGCCGCTGCCGCCCTACATTACCGATTACGAGGGCGACCCCGAGAAGTACCAGACCGTCTACGCCATGAAGGAGGAGCACTCGGCTGCCGCTCCTACGGCGGGTCTGCACTTCACGCCCGAGCTCATGGCCGCTATCGAGGCCAAGGGCGCGAAATTTGCCGCTGTCGAGCTCGAGGTGGGCATCGATACCTTCCGCTTGGTAGAGGAGGACGACCCCACGCAGCACGTCATGCACACCGAGCGCTACCACGTATCGCAGGAGGTTGTCGACGCCGTGCATAAGGCCAAGGCCGAGGGCCATCGTGTGATCGCCGTCGGCACTACCGCGGTGCGCTCGCTCGAGAGCGCGTTTGACACGGACGCGCCGGTGTCCGATCCGGCCGTGACGGCGCGCTATTTTGAGGGCCGCGAGGACGGGGCCGATACACTTGGCCGCGGTGACATCGTGGTGCGCGAGAACGCCACGACGCAGCTCTACCTCATGCCCGGATCGACCTATCACGTGGTCGACGCGCTGATCACAAACTTCCACGTGCCGCGCTCCACGCTCATGATGCTCGTGAGCGCGCTTGCCACCCGCGACCAGATCATGGATGCCTACGCCGCCGCCATCGAGGAGCGCTACCGCTTCTTCAGCTTTGGCGACGCGATGCTCATTCAGTAGGTTACGGCGTTTTACCAAACGCCGTAACCGGCCGACGCTGCAAACGCCCCTAAGCGGCAATCTGACGTTCAATCGTCGGGCATGACCAGAAGGTCAATGCCCTCCTCTTTCACGTCACCTTGCTCGCTTAGGGGCGTTTTCGCTGACTTCGCCAAAGCATCGGCAGGTACTCATTGGGGACGTACTTAAATGAGTGCCTGCAGAATGAGAGTGGATAATCTCCCGTTTTTGGCCTGCTTGGGGGCTCAAAGTGGGAGATTATCCACTCTCGTCATTGGACTAGTCTTTGGGGACGTTCTTGTTTGACTAGTCGTTTAAGAACGTCCCCAATGACTACTTGCTTGGCGGCTGGTTTACTTGCTTGCGAACAGCCAGACTAGGATGATCACCAGGATTGCGGCGACGATGCAGACGATGGCGCCGGTGAATTTGATGCGTGAGTCGCGGGTACGCTCGCGCACCGCGTCCTCGGTGGCCTCGAGCTGGGCGACTTCTCGCTCGGTCTCGGTGTGTTCGGCTTTGTCTCGGGCCAAGGATCCTGCAAGCGATTCGGTGATCTCTGGGTGGTCGTGTACTTCGGTCGCCTGTTCGATGATCGACTGCGCATGTGCGGCATCTGCTTGGGCGTTGGCGATGGTCTGCTCCTGCTCGCGGCGTGCCTTGTCCTCCGCGGCGATCTTCTCGCGCAGTTCGCGCTGACGAGTCGCGGCGGCAGTCTTCGCCGTCTGCAACTCGTCGCGCGCGGCATCGGCTTCGGTCGTCACGGCTTGGTGCGCGCGTTTTGCGTCGGCGATAGGGGCTTGAGCCTGCTCGACGGCCTGCTCGGCTGCGGCAAGTGAATGCTCAAGGTCGGCGGTGATGCGCGGGACATCTTCTTCGGCTTTACGCAGGGCATCTGCCGTGTCGGAAATCTGCATCGAGAGCTCGCTGGTGCGCACCGTATAGTTGGCTGGATTTGCCGAGGGATTGCGTTGCAGCTCGGCATACTCATGACGCAGCGTCTCGAGCTGGGCGCGCGTGGCGTCGACGGTTTGTTGTGCGGCGGCAATGCCGGCGTCTCGCTCTGCCTTCACCTTGTCGCGGATGCGCTTGGAATCCTCAAGACGTCGAACGAGGCGGTTGCCGGTCTCGCGCGAGCTCGCCTCGCGGGCCTCCACGGCATCGAGCGCGGCCTTCAGACGGAGCTCAGTCGCGTCATCCTCTGTCTTCATTTGTTCGAGCTGACCCTTGAGCTCTGTCGCTTTGGAGGCGTGGGCATTACGGTCAATCTCGGCGGCCGCTGCAGTCTTTTGGGCCGTGGCAATCGCCTGGCGCTGGTCGGCGACGATCTGGTCGTAGCGGCCTGCGATATCCTGGCGCGTCTCGAGTTCCTCGGCCTGATCGGCAATGCGCTGCTCAAGTTCGGCCAGGTGGGCGCGGGCATCGGCAAGTGCCTTTTTCGCGGCGTTCATCTCGCGCATGGCCGAGGCACCCTGGGCGATAAAGGTGCCCACGGCGTTCGCAGTGTTGGAGACAGCGGTCCCCAGATCGCGGCTCGCGGCGGGGGAGTGCGGGGCGGTCGGGCGAGCGGTGTCGGCAGCGTCCGCATCGGCAGCCTGCGGCACGGCGATATTGCCGGTACCGCCCTCGATCACAGAAAAGCCTGCTGAGTGCGGGTCGACCGCATCGGCGCCAATCGTGGGATGCTCGAGCTGCAGAAACGAGGGCATGGTGCTGCCCTGGTCGGCAACCGGAGTCTCGCCGGGTACGAAGGTCGAGGCTGCCTCGGCGGCCTCCTCTTCCTCGGCGTCAACGTCAGCGTCGGCCACGGCGTCTTTCATCGCTTTGACGGCATCCATCATGGAGTCCATGACGGCGTCGAGCTCTTCTTCCGAAGAAACCTCGATAGGGCCCGTAGCTTGCGGAGCGGCATCCTGTACGGGGTCGTCGTCCTGAGCGGGCGCATCGTCGTTTTGCTCGCCGGCATCTTCGGCGCCGGGGGTTTCCGCCGTAGCGCTTTCGTCCAAGATGGGGTCGTCGAGGTCAATATCATCGCAGGTCACAGCGTCGGCATCTGCGGTGACGTCTGCGGAATCATCAATATGCTGTTGAGTCTGGGGGTCCAGCTCGTCTGTCATAGGCATGTGCTCCTCATCGTTGTTCGTCACCCTATGATAAAGTCTCGCGCCGACATCCCGTGCGCTGCAGCAAAGTTTCAAAACGTGTTCGATGGCTCGCGTCGATAGCAAAAACTCGGCCACTTTATCCAGTTTGTACTTGACATTCCCTTCGCCGAAAGACGTTGCGCCGTTCGCCTGCCATGGGCTTTATTTTTCACTTGAACCCGCTAAAGTTGCATTTCAGCTTTTGGCGCGTGAAGTTGGATGCGCGCAGTCGACGGGCAGGCCCGTCGCGATTTGAAAGGACTTTATATGGGACTTTTCACTGGTAAGACCGTGATCGTTACCGGCGGCGGCAAGGCCACGCTTAAGGACGGCTCCGCTGGTTCCATCGGCTACGGCATCGATATCGCTTTTGCCAAGGAGGGCGCGAACCTCGTCATCACCGGCCGCAACGTTGCCAAGCTCGAGGCTGCCAAGGAATCCCTCGAGGCCGAGTACGGCGTCAAGGTTCTGCCTGTTCAGGCCGATGTCTCGGCTGGTCAGGACAACGAGGCCGTCGTCCAGAACGTCATCGACAAGGCCATTGAGGAGTTCGGCCGCGTCGACGCCGTCGTCAACAATGCTCAGGCCAGCGCCTCGGGTGTGACCATCGCCGACCACACCATGGATCAGTTTAACCTGGCCATTTATTCCGGTCTGTATGCCACCTATCTGTACATGCAGAAGGCCTATCCGCACCTGAAGGAGACCAAGGGCTCCGTGGTCAACTTTGCTTCGGGCGCCGGCCTGTTTGGCAACTACGGCCAGTGCAGCTATGCCGCCGCCAAGGAAGGCATCCGCGGTCTGACCCGCGTCGCTGCCAACGAGTGGGGCAAGGACGGCATCAACGTCAATATCGTTTGCCCGCTTGCTTGGACCGCTGCGCTCGAGAACTTCCAGGATGCCTATCCCGAGGCGTTCAAGGCCAACGTCCACATGCCGCCGGCAGGCCACTACGGCGACGTCGAGAAGGAAATCGGCCGCGTTGTCGTTCAGCTCTGCGGTCCCGACTTTAAGTATATGAACGGCGAGACCGTCACCCTCGAGGGTGGCATGGGCCAGCGTCCCTAGGGGTTACGCGGTTCTACGAACCGCGTAACCAGTTGACGCTGCAAACCCGCCAGAGCGGCAATCTGCCTTTCAA
>UROJ01000153.1 GCA_900549335.1 uncultured Collinsella sp. | reverse complement strand
CGCGCAACTACGAGCTGGTCACCAAGCACAACCTCAAGTACCGCCGCTACTACCACCAGTTCGACTACTAATTTCATTTGGGGGAAACCGCAATGAGGCAATACATCTTCGCCAGCCACGCGCATTTTGCGACCGGCATCAAGGAGAGTACCGAGCTGCTCTCGGGCGCGCGCGATAACGTCCACGACCTGTCGATGTTTGTCGACGGCCGCACCGACGTCGCCGAGGAGGCTGCCAAGCTCCTGGCGACCTTCGATCCCGCCGACGACGTAATCGTGTGCACCGACCTGTTTGGCGGCAGCGTCAACAACGAGTTCACCAAGATCGTCCAGACGCGCCCCAACACCTACCTGGTTGCCAACATGAATCTGCCGCTGCTGATCCAGCTGCTCTTTTCGGACCAGGAGGCTCCCGCCGATCAGGTTATCCGCGAGATCCTCGCGGCTGACGACACGCGCGTCAAGTTTGTCAACGACCTGCTGACCGATGCGGATGACGAGGAAGAGTTCTAGTCACCGCCTGCTATTAATGGGGCCGGGTTTCCGGCATGAGACCTTTGGGGGTCAATCATGATTCAACTGCTTCGCGTCGACCATCGTCTGCTTCATGGCCAGGTGGCCGTCTCTTGGGTCCAGGGCTTGGGCTCCGACTGCATCTTCTGCGTTGGCGACAAGGTTGCCAACGATCCCGTCTGGAAGACTACGCTCAAGATGGGAAAGCCGGCCAACGTCAAGCTCGTCATTAAGGACATGGAGCACGCCATCGAGGCCATCAACTCCGGTGTTACCGATAAGTACAAGATGATCATCTGCGTCGCCAGCATCGCCGAGGCCAAGCAGCTTGTCGACGGCTGCCCGCAGATCACCTCCATCAACCTGGGCAACACCAAGTCCAAGGACGAGCAGCGTCCCGATGCCCGTAAGATCTCCCGCCAGATCTTTGTGACTGCTGCCGAGGAAGAGGACATTCGTGAGCTCGTCGGCCGCGGTGTCGAGGTCGAGATTCGCGCTCTGGCCGACGACCCCAAGGTCGATGCCCTAAGCGCCCTCTAATTGGGAACCACGGGCGGCGCGCACGGCGCCGCCCCTATTCGTGGGCGTACCGGATAAACGCTTTACCCGTTACCCCCATCTACCGTTCACCGGGAGTACACGCCCGTTGAGCGATTGGTATTAAATAGTTTTCTCATGACTATATAATTGGTATCAAATCATTTGCACCGGTTTAGGTGTTAACAGCACACCGGTACAAGCTGGATCTGTCTAGGCGATTGTCGGCATGGAAAAGGGTGCGCTGACAAGTCGGGAATCGCCGCGCGGATCCAAGAGGGATCAAAGGGAGGAACAATGCTTGTTCAAGCGATCCTCATCGGACTTATCGCTGCCTTCGGTAAGCTCGATTATCAGCTCGGTACGCTCTATGCGTTCCGCCCGATCGTTCTGTGCCCGCTCGTCGGCATAGTCCTCGGGGACCTGCAGTCCGGCCTCGCCATCGGTGCGAGCCTCGAGCTGCTCTTCATGGGTTCAATCTCCATCGGCGCTTACGTGCCGCCCGATGAGTGTATTGGCGGTGTGCTCGCCTGCGCCTTCGCTATTCAGCTGGGTCAGAGCACCGAGGCCGCTATCGCGCTCGCGATGCCCATCGCCACTCTGTGCCTGGCCATTAAGAACGTCGTCAACGCCGGTATGCCCCTTCTGGTCGACCGTGCCGACGTCTTTGCCAGCAAGGGTAACCTCAAGGGTATCTACGCTATGCACTGGATTATCGGTCTCGTGATTGTCGTCCTGGCCTTTATCCTGTGCTCGGTCTCCTTCTATCTGGGTGCCGACGCTGTTCAGGGCCTGCTCGACTTCATCCCGACGTTCGTCCTCGATGGCTTTGGCGTCGCAGCCAACATCCTGCCTGCCATGGGCTTCGCCATGCTCGGCCGTCTGGTGCTTACCAAGCAGCTCGTGCCGTTCTACTTCCTGGGCTTCCTGCTGTGCTCCTATGCCAACGTGCCCGTCCTCGGCGTCGCCCTGATCGCAATCATCATCGGCATCGACAAGTACGACCTGCTGGGCCTTGGTGGCGCCCAGTCCCAGCTTTCTGTGGAAGGGGATGAGGACGATGACTTCTAATTCCGAGAACCAGATTACTCGCTCCGACCTCATTAAGAGCGCCGTGAACACCGGCGCCCTGGGCATGGAATTCTCCTGGACCTACTACAAGCAGATGAACATTGCCTTCTGCCTGATGGTCGCCAACATGCTCAAGAAGATCTATGCCGGCCGTCCCGATGATTACGCCGAGGCCTTGCACCGTCACAGCGCATTCTTCAACATCACCCCGCAGCTCGCTCCCTTCGTGGGTGGCATCGCGATGGCCATGGAAGAAAAGGTCGCTCGTGGCGAGGTTGAGCCCGAGAGCGTCAACGACATCAAGGCCGCCCTCATGGGTCCGCTTTCCGGCCTGGGTGACTCCTTCTTCCTGTCCACCCTGCGCGTCGTCGCCGCTGCCGTGGGCATCAGCCTGTGCCAGGCCGGCAACGTCTTTGGCCCCATCGCCTTCCTGCTCGTCTACAACATCCCGGCGTTCCTGATTCGTATCTTTGGCGCTATCAAGGGTTATGAGCTAGGCATTGGCTTCCTCGACGAGGCTCAGAAGACCGGCCTGATGCAAAAGATCATGGCCTGCGTCGGCATTGTCGGCGTCATGGTCGTCGGCGCCATGAGCAAGGACATGTTCTGGGCTTCGTTGCCCATCGCCATTGGTCAGGGCGACTCCGCCCAGACTCTCCAGGACATCCTGGACGGTATCATGCCCGGTATGCTCGGCATGGCAGCCTTCTGGCTCTACTATTGGCTGCTCTCCAAGAAGATCAACCCGATGGTCCTGATCCTCTGCACCATGGTCGTGGGCATCATCGGCGCTTACTTTGGCGTGCTTGCCTAATATGTTCGAATCGCGCTTCCATCGCGTCTAACGGTTGCGTCGATCTTTGGGGGCTTGTCGCATCTGCGGCGGCCCCCTGTTTTTTAAAACTCCGTACGAAAGGGGAGGGCTATGGTCGTACCCGAGCTTTCGCTCATGAACATCAACCATCGTTACTACAGCATCGAGACGTTTTTTAAGGCTGCAGGTGAGGCCGGCTATCGCAATATCGAGCTGTGGACCGGCTCGATGCACCTGTATGTGGATTGCCATGAGCACGATTCGGTGGATAAGATTCGCGATCTTGCCGCCCAATACGGTATCAAGATCGTGTGCGTGTGCCCCGAGCAGAACAACCCCAAGCCGTGGAACGTCGCGGTGC
Source organism: uncultured Collinsella sp. (assembly GCA_900549335.1). Classification (GTDB taxonomy): domain Bacteria; phylum Actinomycetota; class Coriobacteriia; order Coriobacteriales; family Coriobacteriaceae; genus Collinsella. The sequence goes on along the minus strand of UROJ01000153.1, from coordinate 918 downwards.
GCGGTGAGGCGGGCCAAAAACGCATCCTCTCGTACTTTAAGAATGTGATCGACGTTGCCGTTGAGTTGGGCGTGCCGCAGATTCTGGTGACGAGTGGTTGGGCCTATCTGGACGAGCCGGCTGAGGACGCCTGGGCCCGCAGCGTTGCCATGCTGCGCTCGGTGTGCGACTACGCCGATACGCGCGGTATTCGCGTCGCGCTCGAGGCCCTGCAGCCGTCGGAGTCCGTGTTGGTCAACACCGCACAGGATGTCGCGCGCATCCTCGAGGCGGTCGATCGTCCCAACCTGAAGGCCTGTATCGACTTTGGCGCCATGGAAGTTGCCGGCGACACGATCGACGGCTACTTTGAGGTTTTGGGCGACAAGATCGTTCACACCCACTTTGTAGATGTGGGCGGCGGCACGACGCATCTTGCCTGGGGCGACGGCGAGCGTGATATGCGTGCCGACCTCGAGGCACTCATGCGCCACGGCTATACGGGCTATGTCTCGGCCGAGACGTGTGATGGCCGCTACTATCAGGATCCGTCCAAGGCGACGACTCAGGTTATCGAGATGTATCGCCGTGTGACAGCGGAGATGGAAGCCGAATAACTAAACTGCGCGGTTGCGCCGGAAACGCTTGGGCGGGTCTGGCGCAACGCTTTTATAGCTGGCGAGTTGTGGGGAACCCGTTGGCAGTAGCGCTCGAAATAGACAACTATTGGCGTTGTAATACCACTCGGGCGAGGAAACCGACCGTTCGCCGCAAATCTCCGTGAGTTTGGATTGGTATTAAATAACAAGCAATCGTATGGCTATAATTGGTATCAGCAAGAAGCGCGATGTATAGAATTGCGCACATGTGATGGGAGGACACACATGAAGGAGACCGAGAAGATCGAGATCATGCACTTCGACCAGGAGGGCTACCTCG
>UROJ01000152.1 GCA_900549335.1 uncultured Collinsella sp. | reverse complement strand
GCGGTCGAGATTCCACCCGGCAACTACCCTACTCAAGCAGTCCGCATACCCATACAGATCGGCGCGCACAGGCACCGTGCAGCCTCGGTCCAGAAAACCGATCACACGCGCTGGACTCGAGCAATAAGCCCTACCAAACCGATATCCCTCGAGCCATTCACGCGCATCATCAAGGTATTCCTCGCGCCCAGCATGATTCAGCAGAGCCTCGACCTCGGCATCCGAAAAGCCGAACCAACGGTCACACCAGGTCGAAAGCGGCGTCGTCAGACAATACGAGCAGCCATGCAAAGAAAGCGCCGCTTCAGCAGGGCCGGGACACTTCCCCATCAGGCACGCAAAGCGTAGCGAACGACCCGCGGCAGCAATGGCGTCAAACAGCACACGGTCAAGTAGTTCTGCCGGATCGGCGTCGGAAGCGTCCCTCGCGCTCGCACGGCGAGACCACGCCGCATCGTACCCATCAACGAGCAATACAACCTGCTCATCGCAGGCAATCTCCAGCAGCTCTATGAGCACACCGAGCACCGAGTCAACCTCGTCCGCGCTCGCCACGCCACGCGCGACGCGTTCGATGTGACGCACCTTATCTCGAGCTAAATCCGGAGCCTCCAAGAGCGCCAACAGGCGGGCGCACTCGCCCGAAAGAGCATCGCGCACGACGCCGGCAATAGCGGCGCCACACCTCGCAGCGCCAGAAAAGTCCAGCGATATCACCGGATAGCAAGCGTACTCATCCCGATAACGCCCGCCGTCCGCATCCCAAATCTGAGCATCGGCAAACGAGCTCCGACCGGCACGACCGACCGCGGGACGCTCCAGAAAAGCCCTGAGCATCGACAAGTTCATGCTCTTGCCAAAACCCTCGGGTCGACAGCACACCACAACGGACGCGTCGCAGTCCAACACATCGGCAATAAACATGGTCTTGTCAACCAGCATGCAACGACCAATGGCATCGGCAAAATCATGTACACCGACCGGCATAACCGCATCATCGACATGGTTGACAAGCCGTACGCCAAAAGTATCGGCACTGTTGCAATACTCCTGTTCAGACACTGTAACTTCTCCCTAAAACGTAGCACGAGGCCCATTGTAGCGAGCAGTTCAAGCACAACGCTGCATCCGCGCAAAGGCATCGGGCAACGGTAGGAACAAAGGCCTTGAGGGGGCATAACTAATCGTTGCACAACAAAACGGGGCCCGACGCATTCGCACCGGACCCCGTCCCGACTCTTTAGTTATCTGGCAACCGAGAGGCTACTCCTCCGAGCTGTCCTCCCCAGAAGCCTTCTTCTGCTGATCGAGCTTATGCTTACCACTTACGATAGACGTAGCACCCAGTGTGGCCAAGCTCGCGCTGGCAAGGCTCGCCATCACGATCAAGTCGCCCGTCTTGGGCATGTTGCCGCCAGATGACTTGGTTGTGGTGGTCGTGGTGGTCACCGTTTTGGAGTCATTTTGCTCCTGGACTTGGTTGTCAGCACCGCTCTTGTCGTCGTCTTCGGACTGTTTCTTTTCGCCCTCGGTCTTGCTCTCGTCCTTCTTCTGAGCGGACTTGTCGTCCTTCTCCCCAGAGCTAGAACCCTTATCGGATTCGGTCTTCTCGGAAGCCTTGTCCTTGGAGTCGCCCTTTGCGGCCTCGGTCTTTTCCGTGGAAACCTGATCAGAGTTGTCCTTGTTCTGGGCCGAGCCGTTATTGACGCCAGCCATCAGCGAAGAACCCAGCGTAGAACCAAGCTGCTCGGAGAAAGAAGGCTTCTTGTCCGGCGAAGCAACGGGAGCGTCCGGCGCTTTATTCGAGTCGTCCTTGGAAGCATCGGAATCAGAAGCGGCGCCAGTGTTAGAGTCATTGCTAGAACCAGTATCGGCGGAAGAATCGCTCGAGCCAGTGGAAGAGTCAGAGGAACCAGCGTCGGTCGAACCAGAAGCGTCGCTGTCCGTATTGCCGGCAGAGCTTGAAGACGAATCGCCCGCAGCAGAGCCGTTCGAATTGGAGCCGTTCGAGGTAGAGCCGTCGTTGGTAGTGCCACCAGCAGAGCCATTACCGTCAGCATCGGTCGAGGGCGCATCCATCCTGTCATCGTTAGCATCGTCACTCGAGTCGTCATTCGAATCAGGTGTCGGCGAGGGCGCCGGTGTGGGCTCGGACTGCACGGGCGTCGCGGCGGCAGCCTCGTCCTCGGCGATATAAACCAAGCAGTCCTTCAGCTCGTTGCGGTAGCGGTTCTTCCAGCCCTCATGATACTGGGGCTGACTCGAAAACTTAGTGGCGACATTGTTGACCACACTATTGGAGAGCGCCGTCACAAACTCGCGGTCGGACATATCGTTGGAAAGATTCGCCCAGCGGAAGAAGTCCCTGCAACCACCGGTGCCGCACATGTTGGTGATGCTCCACACCATGCCCTTGACGCAATCGGCGCGGCCCGAAATATCAATGCCCAGGCCGCTCTTGAGCCACGCCTCGGTCACCGCATAGTACGAGTTGTACGCATAGGCATCTTGAAGTGCTGAGAACTCAACAGGATCGGTGTTGTACGCACCTTGGAAGGCATCCTGAGCGATATGGCCCAACTCGGTGAGCTGACCGTTCTCGTACATGGCATTGCTCGTGTTGGAAATCTCGCTGCCGCGATCAATCGCATCCTTGAGCATGCTGTATTTTTCAGGGCTGTAGTTGTAGACCTGCTTCATAAACGGAATGAGCGACCAGCGGCGATCAAACTGATAGTAGCCCAGTGCGTTATAGCCGTCACCGTACGAAAAGCCCTGGTTGTAGTTGCCATGGCTCTCGTACTTGGTAAAGTACTTCATCTCGGGAGTCACGTTGACAAACGAAACGCCCTGGACCGACCTCAGCACGCCCGAGAAGGACTGCTGGGTGTAGAGACCCTTATCGATATCGGTGGCATCCGAGGCAACGCCCGGCGTGGGCTCCTCGGCAGCGGCGGGTGCCGGCGCGGAAACGGCGCCAAACGAAAGCGCCAACGTCAGGCCCGCGACAATAGCAGAATGCTTGGGCTGCATAAGATCCTCCCTGCATTGGTGTAATTAAAGTTCAGTTTGCAAAGATAAAAATCAGTATTGCAGCTCGCCCGTTGTTACACAACAACCCCTCGGTAAACGGCAACAACCCTCCGCGAAATCTTAAGGAATTGCGCTCAACCTACAGCTTAATGTCAAAGTTGATCTCGGGAACGGCGGCCAAGTCGGCCAACGTCACGCCGTCGACGTACTTTTCGATCACGTCGTCCAAACCGCGCCAGAACTTGACGGTCGAGCAAAGATCGCTGCGAGTGCAGCTGTTGTCGATGCCATCGCACGCCACTGGAGCCGTGCTGCCCTCGACGGCGCGCAGGATGTCGCCGGCACGCACCTCGGCTGGATCCTTGGCCATCATGTAGCCGCCGCCCTTGCCGCGCACGCTCTTAAGCAGGCCCGCCTTCATAAGCGGACGAACCAGCTGCTCCAAATACTTTTGTGAGATATGCTCGCGGTCGGCAACCTCGTGCAGGGCAATCTTGCCCTCGGCGTCACCAAGCGCTGCGATATAGATCATCAGACGGAGGGCATAGCGGCCCTTAGAAGAAACGAGCATACCTACCCTCTCATCGTTGCCGAGACAAAATACCAGGCTTGTTTGTCCCAAATCTTATGCACGCGGGGCAAACAAGCCTGATTATTATGTCCCACATCTAAAAAGTCGAGTGGATTAGTCGGGTTTTCCCTTGACTAACGCCGAACCCATAGTAACTTTATTCCGAGAAGATTCCTAGGGTTTAGTACACCTATGAGTACACCATATACAGAGAGGGACAGCATGAGCGCAAATCCGCTGCTTTCCATCGAAGGTCTGACCGCCTCCGTGGACGAGAAGACCATCCTCCACAACGTCAACCTCAACGTCGCCGCCGGCGAGACCCACGTTCTGATGGGACCCAACGGCGCCGGCAAGTCCACCCTCGGCCACCTGGTCATGGGCGACCCCGTTTACACGGTCAACGACGGCCGCATCGTCTTTGACGGCCAGGACATCACTGAGCTCACCACCGACAAGCGCTCGCGCGCCGGCCTGTTCCTGAGCTTCCAGGCCCCGGTCGAGATTCCGGGCGTGCCGCTGTCGAGCTTTTTGCGCGCCAGCATCGCCGGCCGCCCCGGCCTGGAGATGAAGGGCAAGGAGTTCCGCCGTCGCGTCAAGGAGCTCGCGGCAGAGCTC
>UROJ01000151.1 GCA_900549335.1 uncultured Collinsella sp. | reverse complement strand
GTCACCCCGGGCGATTGCTTCGAGGAGCCCAAGAGCATGCGCATCGGCTATGCATACTCCGATAACACCGACGACCTGCAGAAGGGCCTGGATGCCATATCCGCGTACATGCGTACGCTCGAGTAGAGGCTCGAGATCGAAGTGATGGGACCGATCGGCTCAGGCCCGAGGGCCCCTATTTTCTCTCAAGGCTACCGAACACTTTTGTCATATTAGGTGCCCACGGGGTCGTATCGCTGCGACGCCGTGGGCATAATGGTGTGGAAGGTGCAAGTTACGCGAAATGGGAGGACACATGGCGCTGATCTATATCGTTGAGGACGACGAGCCCATTCGTCGCGAGCTTGCCGACATCCTTGCCCGTGCCGGTTTTGAGGTCGAGGCCTGCGAATCGTTCGAGCATGTCTCGCGCGATATTCTCGCCGCCGCGCCCGACCTGGTGCTGCTCGACCTCACGCTCCCTGTCAAAGACGGCCAGCATATCTGCCATGAGGTCCGTCACGAATCCGAGGTTCCCATCATCGTCCTCACTTCGCGCGCGACCGAGATCGACGAGGTCATGGCCATGACGCTCGGCGCGGACGACTTTGTTCCCAAGCCCTATAGCGCACGCGTGCTCGTGGCGCGCATCAATGCCTTGCTGCGTCGCACCGCGGCGGCGGGCGAGCGCAGCACACTTGTCCACAAGGGACTGGAGCTCGATCTCGCTCGCTCCATGGCCATCAACATGCAAACCGGCATCAGTACCGAGCTCACCAAAAACGAACTGCGTATCCTCTCGCTGCTTCTGAGCCGTGCGGGCAAGATCGTCTCGCGCTCGGCCATCATGCAGGACCTGTGGGATTCCGACGCCTTCGTGGACGACAATACGCTCACCGTCAACATCAACCGCCTGCGCACCACGCTCGAAAAAATCGGCATCAAGGGGTATTTGACCACGCACCGCGGCCAGGGCTATTCGATCTAGGGGCCGGCTATGTCGTTTGCCAAGTTCTTTAAAGATGCGCTGCTTCCCGTCGCCGTGTGGACGTGCGGCGTGCTGTTGAGCTGCTTTGTGCTGACGGTCGCCGGCGCACCCGTTTCCATCGTGGTCGTGGCGGTCGGCGTGTCCTATATCTTTGGTATGCTCGGCATCGTGATCGAGTACGCGCGCCGTCGTCGTTTTCTGCGCCAGCTGGAGCGTGCGGCAGAGGAGCTCGAGAGTCCCGCATGGGTGCAGGAGATGGTGCAATGCCCGACCTATGCCGAGGGCGAGCTCGAATACGAGGTCTTGCGCCGGGTGGGCAAAGCCGCTTGCGACGAGGTTGCCGAAGGCAGGCGTCAGACCGATGACTATCGCGACTATATCGAGAGCTGGGTCCACGAGGCCAAGCTGCCTCTGGCGGCAGCCCATCTGATTTTGGAAAACCTGGACGGCAGCGAAGACGATCTGTCGCGTGTGGATGACCTGGGCCGCGAGCTTGCCCGCGTGGAGCGCTATATCGACCAGGCGCTGTACTATGCGCGCTCGGAAGTCGTGGAGCGCGACTACCTGATTCGCCGCTGGGATCTCAAAACCTTGGTGACGGGCGCGATTAAAGCCAACGCGCGTGAGCTCATCGCGGCGCACGTGGCCCCGGTGTGCGAGAACCTCGACTTCGAGGTTTTTACCGACGAGAAGTGGCTCGAGTTTATTCTGGGCCAGCTCATTCAGAACAGCATTAAATATGCGCGTGAGGACGGCGCGAGGATCGTGTTTTCGGGAGCGTTGTTGGACGAGGGCCTGGCGAGCGAGCGCATCGAGCTTACCGTCGCGGACAACGGCTGCGGCGTGAGCGCGGCCGACCTGCCGCGCGTGTTCGAGAAGGGCTTTACCGGCGACAACGGCCGCACCACCAAGCGCGCAACGGGCATCGGCCTCTACCTGGTAGCGCGCCTGTGCTCCAAGATGGGCATCGAAGTTACCGCGGCATCCGACTCCGGCAAAGGCTTCGTCGTAACGTTTGCCTTCTCAACCAACAAGTTCCAATACTTCGAGTAACGCACGCGGCAGACGCCCGCCCAAACAAAAACGTGCCGCCTCAAACAAAACGTGCCGCCCCAAACGGGGCGGCACGCCATTTTTTCTATCAGACAACTCGTTGAAGGAAGGCTGCGAAGGCCGCGGGGCCGGGAGGGGTTTCCTAAGGGCACATCCCGCAGCCGCAACGCGGCGAGGACGTGCCCGTGGAAACCCCGCAGACCCCGCGGCCGGTGGGAGCAACGCTACTTCACGACCAAGATGTCGCAGTCCGTGTTGCGCAGCAGGAACGTCGAAATCGAACCCAGCAGCGCATACTTGATCGAGGACAGGCCGCGGGCGCCGCAGAGCACCAGGTCGGGCTTAACCACGTCGAGCATCTCGTCCTTGAGCGTCTCGCGAATGCGGCCGGCGCGAATCATGACCTCGACCTCGGGAATATCGGGATTGGCCTTGGCCTCTTCGAGCTGCTTGGCGATGGAGTTCTTAAATGCCTCCTCTAGGCCGTTGACCAGATCGACCGGATAGGAACCGGCGCTCTCGAGCGCCGTGGAATCGATAACGTGGCCGATGATTAGCTTGGCGCCGTTGTTCGCGGCGACCTTGATGGCGCGTGCGAGCACAAAATCCTGCTGCTCAGTACCGTCGAGTGAAACAAATACCTTGGTGTAGCCCTCGTTCATGGTTTCCTCCTTGGTCTATCGCACGGGCGCGGGGCTCGTGCATCGGGCGGGCGCGGGCGCGTTGGCCGCCGGACACTTTATCTTGTTGCAGTTATACCCAAGGATTTGGGTTTGACCGCTCGCAATTCTGTGAACGGGCGAGTTTTTTGGTAAGGGTAGGCGCAGGCGCGCCGCCAACGGTTGATAATGGGACATCGCCCGCACCGTCCGCAGACAATATCGGCGGGTGTCTAACGAGGGGGTCCCTTTGGATATTATCGAGCTTCTAAAATCTGCCTTCATGGGCCTGGTCGAGGGCATCACCGAATGGCTGCCCGTTTCGTCGACCGGTCACATGATCTTGGTGGACGAGTTCGTCAAGATGAACGTGAGCGAGACGTTCTGGAATATGTTCCTGGTCGTGATCCAGCTCGGCGCCATTCTGGCCGTCTGTGTGCTGTTCTTCCATGAGCTCAATCCGTTCTCGCCTAGCAAGGGCAAGGAGGGCCGTCGCGACACCTGGGTGCTGTGGGGCAAGATTGTGCTCGGCTGCATTCCCGCCGCGGCGATCGGCCTGCCGCTCAACGACTGGATGGAGGAGCATTTCTACAATGCTCTCGTCGTGGCGCTGGCGCTCATTGTGTACGGCGTGCTGTTTATCGTGATCGAGAACTGGCGCGCGAGCAAGCGCGAGGAAATGGCCGTTGCCGGTTCGTTTGGTTCGCGTGCTGTGGTGTCGGGTGGACGTCCCGCCGGTGCGCACTTTGCGGCGCCCGCCGCGGCTACCGCTGAGGATGAGGGCGATGACGAGGATCTGGACTTTGGTTCCATCACCACGCTCGAGGACCTAAGTTGGAAGACCGCCCTGGGCATCGGATGCTTCCAGGTGCTCTCGCTGATTCCGGGCACGTCGCGCTCCGGTTCCACCATCATCGGCGGCCTGCTTTTGGGCTGCACGCGTTCGGTGGCGTCCAAGTTTACGTTCTTCCTGGCCATCCCTGTCATGTTTGGCGCGAGTGCGCTCAAGCTGGTCAAGTATTTCATCAAGGGCGGTACGTTCGGTGCCAACGAGGTCGCCATCCTGGGCGTGGGCTGCGTTGTGGCCTTTGTGGTTTCGCTCATCGCTATCAAGTGGCTTATGGGCTTCGTCCGCCGTCACGACTTCAAGTGCTTCGGCGTCTACCGCATCATTCTGGGCATCGTGGTGCTCGCGTACTTCTTCGTCCTGGAGCCGATGCTCGGCCTCTAACTTAGTCGACGCTGCGCGGCGGTCAGGGCGACAACTTGTCATTCAAAGGGGGTGGCATGACCAAAAGGTCTATGCCGCCCCCTTTTCATGCCAATTTGTTCGCCCTGACCGTCGCTCGCTGCTGCTGCCATGACATCGGCGGTTTCGTGATTGTCAATAGATTGGTGCAAAGTAACCTGACCCCATTGCGCCAAATCCGCTGGGGCGGGCCTGACGGTGACGCACGGAGTCGTGGTGTGATTTGCGTCGGTGTCCGCGCGGCTCGGTATACTGGTACGGCTCAAACTATGGCGCTGCCCGCAGGCGCGCCGTCCGTCAGATGAGGAGTCGCCCATGACCC
>UROJ01000150.1 GCA_900549335.1 uncultured Collinsella sp. | reverse complement strand
CTTACCCATGAGCTCTTCGACTTCGCCGAGACTATCTTTGATGTGCTCGAGAGCCGTGTGGTTACGCTGACCAAAAAAACCGAGGACAAGGGCGTGCGCCTGACGTTTTCCGATATGCCGTACCTGATCGTGTGGAGCAAGCCCGAGGGCGACTTTGTGGCCGTCGAGCCGTGGGGCGGCTTGTCTACCTGCTCTGACGAAGACGATATCTTGGAGCACAAGCGTGGCTGCTTGGTAGCTAAGCCGGGGGAGACTGTTGCCCGCGGTTTTGAGATTGAGATTCTTTAACGAGTTATCGCATGTTTGGGGTAGCGCAGGCCGCCCCGGAAACAGGAGTTCAATATGATTCTGACCGTTACCATGAATCCGTCGATTGATACGCGCTATCAGCTCGATAAGCTGGTCATCGACGACGTTAACCGCGTGACGCCCGAGAAGACCGCTGGCGGCAAGGGCCTCAACGTGAGCCGCGTGCTGCTGCAGCTGGGCGACGACGTGCTCGCGACCGGCCTGCTTGGCGGTCACATGGGTGCCTATATGGCCGAGCTTATGGATGCCGATGGCGTCAAGAACGACTTTGTGCCCATTACCGGCGAGACGCGCATCTGCCTGAATATTCTGCACGAGGGCAATCAGACCGAGCTGCTCGAGAGCGGCCCGCAGATTGCACCGGCAGAGCTTGAGGCCTTTACGACCAAGTTTGCCGAGCTCGCTGCGAAGGCTGACGTCGTGACGCTTTCGGGCTCGCTGCCGCGTGGCGTCGATGCCGGCTACTATGCCGAGCTCGTCAAGATTGCCGAGGCTGCGGGCACCAAGGTGCTGCTTGATACCTCGGGCGCATCGCTGGAGGCCGCGCTGGAGTCCGACGCCAAGCCCGAGCTCGTAAAGCCCAACCTGACCGAGATTAACGGCCTGCTGGGTACGTCCTTTACGACCGACGACGTCGACGCTCTGCGCGAGGCTCTTGCCGCTGACGGCCGCTTTGCCGGCATTCCCTGGGTCGTCGTCTCGATGGGTGCTGCTGGTTCGGTAGGCTTCCACGAGGGTCGCGCGTTCCGCGCCAAGACGCCCGCGATTGCGGCTGTGAACGCGACGGGTTCCGGCGACTCGACCATCGCCGGCTTTGCGCATGCCATTGCTGCTGGTGCCGACGACGTCACGGTGCTCAAGACCGCCAATACCTGTGGCAAGCTCAACGCCATGGATCCCAAGACCGGCCACCTGGTCATGGATCGCTGGGACGAGATCTACAACAGCGTTGAGGTCGTAGAGTTGTAGCGGTTGCGACTCCTAATAGAATGAGCGTGGATAATCTCCCGCTTTTGGTGCCCATACGAGCTCAAAGTGGGAGATTTTCCACGCTCGAGTCATTAGTCGTCGGGGACGTTCTTGTTTGACTGGTCGTTTAAGAGCGTCCCCAATGACTAACCAATAAAACGGCGCCCGCCGGCGATGTTGCCGGCGGGCGCCGTTGTCGTGTGGGCGGAAATGATCCGTTTTCCTCCGCCCCCAAGGGATCATTACAGCGAGTCGATAAAGCGCTGTTGGGCGGCGCGGCCGGCTTCGTCCCACTTAAAGACGCCAGCGTTGTCGAGCACGTGGCCAAACACCACGCCGACCTCCTCGTGCAGGATATCGATGGCGTTGTCCGCCGTAAGCTCGTCGACGCGGCGGGCATAGACATCCTCGGCCCACGCGGCATGGCTGCGGCAAAGATCATCGCCCTCGAGCGCGCCGGCAAGGTCGTAGCTGGCATCGGCTTTGGCCGCCAGCAGATGCTCGCGGACAGCGCCGAGCTCGGGAACCAAGCGTGGTGGCAAAATAGCCAGACCCATAACCTCGATCAGGCCGATGTTCTCCTTCTTAATGTGGTGGTACTCGGCATGCGGATGGAAAACGCCCAGCGGATGCTCGTCGGTCGTGATGTTGCAGCGAAGCGCCAGGTAGGCCTCGTAAATCTCGCCGCCGGCATTGCCGCGGGAATCGACGCGGCGGATGACGGGCGTCACGGTGTTGTGCGCTACGCCGTCGTCCGTGTGCGCGATAACGCCCACAGACTCATCGGTCCACTCGCGCCAGGCGAGGATAATCTTCTCGGCAGCGTCGAGCAGCTGAGCGCGGTCATGCGAGCGCAGGCGCAGCACCGAGAGCGGCCACTGCAGCACGGTGCCGCTGACCTGGTCAAAGCCGGGCACGTTGAACTGCGAGACTTCGGCGGCGTGCATCATGGGGAACTCATGCGCGCCACCCTGGAAGTGGTCGTGCGACAGAATCGAGCCGCCCACAATGGGCAGGTCGGCGTTGGAGCCAATGAAGTAGTGCGGGAACAGGTCCACAAAATCGAGCAGGCAGGTCAGGCCCTTGCGGTCGACGTGCATCGGACGATGCTCGGAGCTCATGGCAATGCAGTGCTCGTTAAAGTACGCGTACGGGCTGTACTGGAAGCCCCAGCGCTCGCCGTCGAGCTGGATGGGGATAACGCGCAGATTTTGGCGGGCGGGGTGAGCGCCGCCGTCGGCTGAGGCGGAGCGTCCGGGATAGCCCTCGTTTTCGATGCAGAGCTGGCAGGCGGGATACTTCTCGCCCGTGTTCTTTGCGGCACCTGCCGCGGCGATATCGCGCGGGTCCTTCTCGGGCTTGGACAGGTTGATGGTGATCTCAAGATCGCCCCAGTTGGTGGGGGTGCTCCATTTGATGTTGCGCGCGATGGCGGCACGGCGCACGTAGCCGGCGTCGCAGCACAGGCTGTAGAACCAGTCGGTCGCGGCGCGGGGCTCGTTGACGCCCATACGTCCGTTGAACTCCTCGTTTACAACCGAAGGCCTCGGCATGAGCGCGCCCATGATGCGCATGGCGATGCGATCGCGGCCCGACGCAGTGTCCTCGGCGGCGCCGTTGGCAACGGCGGCCTCGGCAAGCGCGGCAAGCGTGCCTTCAAGGTCAAAGTCGGGCAGGGTATCGGGGTGCAAGAGCGAGAGTTTCTCAACCTGGAGCGCCCAGGCCATATCGAGCGCCGGGCCCGTAGCGCCGATGCACTCCAAAATGGTGTTGTATGCCCAGATGCGATCGTCCTGTCCGATCATCGATCGATGGATGGCATACTCAATCAGGCCCTGCGCGGCCTCGCGCACATCAGTCATTACAGCCATGCCGCGTAAGCCCCCTTGTCAGAAATTGCGTAGTGACGGGCAGAACCCTCGCCCAGCCAACTGTTCATCTTGGTGATAAAGGTGCCGACCAAGTCGAGCGGCACAAAGGCCTGGATGGTGCCGCCAAAGCCGCCACCGTGGATGCGCACGGCACCGCGGCCGTCGAGCACATGCTCGGCCAGCGCCAAGGCATACATGGAAGGCTGTTCGGAGCCCAGCTTGGCAACGACATTCTGCAGGTACATGGCGGAGCTGGCGCCGGACTCGCGCGTCAGGACCAGGAACTGGTCAATGTCGCCGGCGTTCAGAGCTGCCCAGCGCTTGTCGACCAGGCCGTTTTCGTACCAGTAGTGAACGGCGCGCAGGCAGGCGCGGTCGCCCAGCTTGGCGCGCAGCTCGGGGAGCTTGGCGTCAAAGTCGGCCACGTTTACCTCGCATAGGCGTGCCTTGCCAAACTCGGCGGCGACGTCCTGCATCTCGCGCGGAACGGCGGCGTAGTCGTCGGTGGCGGCCACGTGGTCGGCACCGACCTTAACGAGCACGAGCGCATAGCCGTGATCCTCAAAGTTGAGCTCGAGCTTCTGGGTCTTAGGCTGAGCCTGGTCCTCAAAGTCCATGTAGGCGAGGCCGCCCAGGCACACGGCTGCCTGGTCCATCAGACCGCAGGGCTTGCCGTAGTAGTTGTTCTCGGTGCGCTGGCTCATCTGGGCGAGTGCGACGGGCTCAATGGCGGGCGCGCCCCAGAGCGTCTCCATGGCACGACCGTACGCGGCCTCGACGGCAGCAGAGCTGGAAAGGCCGCCGCCCGAGGGAACGGAGCAGGTGAAGGCGAAGTCGAAGCCTTGGGGCTCAACGCCCAGAGCAGCGATTTCATGGGCCATGCCGCGGACGAGGCTCGCGGACGTGCCCTTCTCGGACTCCTGAATGTCTAGCGTGTCGAGCGTGATCTCAAACGTAGGATAGCCCTCGTCGGCGACGCGAATCTTGTTGGAATCGGTTGCCACGGCGATGCCATCGACGGCGACATCGAGCGAGCCGGCGATAACGTGGCCGCCCTCGTGGTCGGTGTGGTTGCCGCTGATCTCGGAACGGCCGGGCGCGTGCACGTAGAGCACCTGG
>UROJ01000149.1 GCA_900549335.1 uncultured Collinsella sp. | reverse complement strand
GTCAATCACACCACGCGCAATGTTCTCGCGCGGCTCACCACGACTGATCAGGCTGATAACCTCGCTTTCGGCAAACACCGTGCACATGCTGCTGATCTTGGTAGGCTCGCCGGAACGCGCCAGGTCGGCCATCTGCTGCTGAGAAATGCCCAGGCGGTCGGCCATGATCTCCAAAAAGCGCCCCGTGCCGGCGGCGCACTTGTCGTTCATGGCAAACTTGGCCACGCGGCCACTTTTTAGCTGAATGACCTTGGTGTCCTGGCCGCCCACGTCAATCACCGTGCCGTGATCGCCAAACAGGCGCGCGGCACCGGTGCCGTGGCAAGTAATCTCGGTCACGACCTTGTTCGCATAGGGCACGGCGACACGGCCGTAGCCAGTCGCGACCACGCGTACGTCGTCGGCCGCCACGTCGTAGCCGGCAGCAGCAAGCTCGCAGCGCAGACGTTCGGCCGCATCGACCGACGAATACCCCGTCGGCATGACGCAGGTCCGCGCAATGGCGCCATCCGCCTCCACCACCGCAGCTTTCGCGGCCGTCGAACCTATGTCGATACCAATGCCAACCACGGCATCCTCCTTCTATGCGGCAAAGCGGCTGTCCCTTTGCCGCATTTATCCTACAGAGTCTCGATAAAGGCGGCGATGCGCGTCTCGATCTGGCCCATGTCGCCGTTGCTGTAATCGGTCTCAATCTTCATGTACGGAATGCCCGCACCCTCGACAGCTTCCTGCATACGAGCGCTCTCAACGTTGAAGGTGTGGCATGCCTGCAGCACGCTCTCCACCACGCCATCGACGTGATACTTCTCGCACATGGCCAGCGTGTTTTCCATACGGCCGTCGTTGGGCGTCATGACCGAGCAGTTGATATCGAGGTAGCGGTCGGCGATGGCGCGCAGAATGTCGGTGGCGTCCGGGTCGATCATCATGGCCGCCGTGCGCTCGCCCGAGCAGTCGTCCATGCACACGACCACGCCGCCGTTGGACTCGATGGTGCGACCGATCTTGTTGATCACGCCGCCCACCGGGCAGCCGGTGATCAGAATGCGCTTGGCATCCGCCGCGACCGGGCGCTCGCCCGCGTCGTAGGCCTCGCGCAGCTTGGCGACCTTTTGCTCCAGCTGCTGCGTATAGGCCTCGATATCAAAGCTGAACGTACCGGCAAACATGGTGCTCATCAGGTCGACGCCGCTCATGGCCGCCGGCTGGTTAGCCTGCAGTGCAAACATCTCGAGCTGGGCCGCACGCAAGCGGTTGCGACGACGGACGGCAGCGCGCAGGTCATCGTCGGTAATCGTGATGCCGTAGAAGCCCTCGAGCTCCTCCTTGAGCAGGCGGCACTCCTCGTACCACCCTTCACGCTCGTAGGCACGATCGCGACCCTGCGGAAGATGCAGAATGTGCGTGCGCTTGAGCTCGTTGAGTAGCTCGTACATCTTCTTCTTGCCGTCGCAGGTGGTCTCGCCGATGATCATGTCGCTAAAGTACGTAAACGGGCACTTTTGCGAGTAGGCAAAACCGTAGGTCGACTTGATGAGCGGGCACAGGTTTGCCGGCAGCACCTTCTCGGCCTCGGGAATCACCCCATCGGACGTACCACACAGAGCCACGCTCGCAGCCCCCGCGGCATCGATAATCTCGAGCGGCGTATAGCTGCACAAAAAGCCGACCAGGCGATTACCCGCCCGCTTATAATCCTTGACGCGAATAAACGCCGCCTTGCGTTGCTCGTTGAACTCCTCAAACGTGCGCGGCAACGGCTGCTCAATATTTTCCGACATATAACTCCTAAACCTTTTAACCAACCAAGGAGACGGCTTTCCCAGGTGCCCGAGGTTGCCGTGAAAGAGGAGCGCCGCGTACTTCTGATACGCAAGCGACGGTTTGAACGGCAAGATCGGGTGCCTGGGGAAGCCATCGGGACGGATAGTCCTAAATGGTTTCCAAGAAAGCCTCAATCCTGGTTTGCAGTTGGCCTGCGTCCTCGCCGGCGTAGTCGGTCGTGATGTGCATAAACGGAATGCCGGCCTCCTCGGCGGCCTTCTCCACGGCAAACGACTCCATCTCGTAGAGCGTGCAGAACTGCAGGGCCACGTCGACAATGCCGTCGGCATGCAGGTCCTTGGCCATCTGAACAATGTCCTTCATACTCTGGTCATTGGGCGTAAAGACGGCGCAGTTGATCTTAAAGTAGCGCTCGGCGATGGCGTCGAGCATCTCGTCGACCGTCTCGCCGGACTCGTCGACCAAATCCTTGTAGTAGCGCGAACCCGTGCAGGACTCCTCGCCTACCACAACGCCGCCGGCCTTCTCGATAAGGTTGAACAGCTTCCAGTTGGGCACGGCCATGGGCGTACCGGTGTACAGGATGCGCTTGGTCCCCTTGGGCGCCACGCCCTCGCCGGCCTCGACACGCTGCTCGCACTCAGCCGCCATATCGTTGATGGCTCCGGTCAGACGCGGTGTGTCGTCCATAAAGGCGGCCTGAACGGTCAGCAGGCTATCGAGACCGCTGATGGGCGCAGGGTCGGCAGCGCGGGTCGCAGCGAGGCGCTGCAGGGCGCGGCGCTTCTCGTTGACGGCGTGGATGGCAGCCTTCAGACGCTCGGGCGTGATCTTGACGCCGCACTCGTCCTCGATCTTGGCGGCGAGTTTCTTGACCTCGGCCTTCCAGGTCACGAGCGTCGACTCATCGTGCACGTTGGGGATATCCATGACGTACATGTTCTTTTGCGTCGCAAAGAACTCGTAGGCCTTCTTCTTACCATCGCAGGTGTTCTCGCCTACCACCAAGTCACTCGACTCAATGTAGGGGCAGACCTCGCCCAGCTTAAAGCCGGCAAAGCTCTTGATGAGCGGACAAGTGTTGCGCGGCAAGTGCTCCTCGACCTTGTCGGTTGCCCAGTCGGCACCCGAGCACAGACCAACGGGAATGCCGTCACAGGCAAGCACGATCTCCTCGGGCACGTACACGCAGAACGACCCCACGATCTTGGTGGCCTCGCCGGCCTCCTTCTTGTCGAGCATCTCCTTAATACGGCCGCTGTGGATGTTGGTGGCCACAAAGTCCAGGTAGGACGTTGACTTGGGACGGTTGTTCTGCGACATGAACATGTCCCCGTACATCTGGCCCACGGCGCCCAGCAGCATATCGTGGTCGGCAAGATTCATGCCGAGGCTCTCCCACATCGGATGGAAATCGAATTCTTCAGCCATAACGGTTCCCCTCTCGAACCAAAAATGAATAGCTACGGTATTGCTGCACGGTGGATGGCGAAAACCCAGCCGCGCCTAAACCCGGAATTTTGGGGAACCTGCTTTGCGGTCGATTATTTAGTTGTGCGTCGTCTCTCCCGGAGCCGTGAACATACCTGCTCATATGCGGCTCCGAGCCATATATAGGGCACGCGCGGCAACGCGGCGAATGTATGTCGTCTGCGGCATATGCGTACCCTCCTTTACAAGTTGAGGTCAACTATATCAACGGTCGCCGACCATGCGAACACCGTTGACATTCGTACGACAGCGCCGTATGTCGTCGTTTAATAAATAATTATCTTGATTGATAAGAGTTTGCCATTCCTCATTCGGCGAACGGCAAGACAAAGCCGCCGAGGCTTATATCCCCGACGGCATTACCCGGCGCTATCGACAAACCAAATGGATCCTGCTGGCATCGAAGTGCATGCGCAGCGTCTCGCCTGCTTGCGGTAGCTCGTCGACAGGCACGCCCACCTTGTTGACCTTCCACTGCAGACGCGTGGGCGCATCGCCGCGCGGCACGTCCAGCAGCACCAGCCGCTCAAAGCGCGAATCGCTCACACGGGCCACATGCAAATCGTAGCTGTTGCGGCCCCGCTCAACGCGATTATCAACATGGAAATAGCTTGCGCGAACGCCCAGGTACGCCACATTATCGGGGACCTCGCGGCCCACGTTAAAGGTCATGCCCCAGTCGAGGGCCTCAACTTCTTCGTCGCCGATTTTGCGCGCACGGCTTGTGTTCTTGCAGCCAGTTAGGCGCAGCGCCGCCAGCGTCTGCGGACGGCGGACCACGTCCTCGACGGAGCCGAGCTCCTCAACATGCCCGTCGTGCATCACACAGATGCGCTGGCACAGGCGGCATGCCTCGTCGATGTCGTGGCTCACGTAGAGCACGGTGCGGTTGCAGACATCGAACAGGTCGAGCATATTCTGCTCGAGGGCGCTCTTGAGGTACGCATCGAGCGCACTCATGGGCTCGTCGAACATAAAAATGCCCGGATGCGCCGCCACC
>UROJ01000148.1 GCA_900549335.1 uncultured Collinsella sp. | reverse complement strand
GTGTAGAAGACGCAAAAAATTACTTAGTAACGCTCTAGCAATTTAAAGATCCCACAGGTTGAACAAAAGTCAGCGAGAGCCCATAGGCAGAGCCAACATCAGGCAGATCCCACAGGCTGAGCACGCGCCAGCCAGACCCCGCAGGTAGAACAAAAGTCAGCGAGAGCCCGTCTGGGCGAGCAAGGTGCCTTGAAACAAGGCGGCATTGACCTTCTGGTCATGCCGCCGAAGTTGAAAGGCAGATTGCCGTCCAGACGGGCTCGCAGCGTCGGCTCATTACGCCGTTCGTTAGAACGGCGGAACAAGATTAGTGCTCGATCCAACAACGTAAAGTTTCGCCCGCCTGCAGATGGCGCAGGTTCTCCGCGGCGATGTCGACGACGTTGTTGAGCGTGGCGGCCAAGTGGAACCAGCCGGAGACGTGCGGCGTGATGAGCATGTTGGGTGCATCCCACAGCGGGCTTGTGGCGGGCAGCGGCTCGGGGTCGGTGACGTCGACTGCGGCGCCGGCGAGGTGCCCGGACTCCAGAGCGGCAACCAAGTCGTCGGCGACCACAAGATCGCCGCGGCCGCCGTTGGCAAAGAAGGTGCCCGGTTTCATCGCGGCGAAGAACTCGGCGTTCGCCAGGCCGCGGGTCTCGGGTGTGCTGGGCATAAAGGATGCGACGATGTCAGCCTCGGCCAGGCGCTCGGGGAGGGCGTCCATGCCGTCCATGTCCTCAAACACGATGGGGTAGACGAGCGGATGACGCTTGATACCGCGGACGTGCGCGCCCATGCTGCGGCAGAGCGTGGCAAAGTGGCCGCCGATATCGCCCGCGCCCAGCACCAGCACGTTGGCGTTTTTGAGCGAGGTGACCGGACCTAAATCCTCCCAGCGATGCTTGCGCTGCAAGTCGTGATAGCCGGGCAGGCGCTTGATCATGGAAAGGACCATGGCAAACATGTGCTCGCTCACGGCCTGGCCATAGGCACCCACCGAGCAGGAAAGCTTAGCGTCGGCTGGCACGGTGCCGGCGGCCAAGTAATCGTCATAGCCGGCGGTCTGTAATTGCAACAGCTGGAGATGCTCGCATGCCGTGAGCATGCCAGGGTCGATGTTGCCCAAGATCACGTCCGCATCGGCGACCTGCTTGCGCGTGGCGGCGTCGGCGCTCGTGTAGATAAAGTCCTCGCCCGGAGCGCTCGACTCAAGAATTGCGCGATGGCGGTCATTGACGGGCAACAAAACCAGGATGTTCACAAGCAGTCCTCTCCGCTCAACCTACTAAAAGGGACAGGTTTATTTTGGCAGGTTTTATCAGGCAAAACGTTCAAACAAAAACGCCGGATGCAAGACGAGCGTGCCCGTCAGCATCCGGCGCATCTACAGCTACCAGCTCAGCAGCTCGTAGCCGTCCTCGGTCACTACGAGCTGTACCTCGCACTGGGCCGAATCGCTGCCGTCCTTGGTGCGCACGCACCAACCGTCGCCCTTGCTGATCTTGATGTCGGGCGCTCCGGCGTTGACCATGGGCTCGATGGTAAAGACCATGCCCGGCACCATGATGGTGTCCACATCGGGCGCCTCGGTGGTAAAGCCCACAAACGGATCCTCGTGGAACTCCTTACCGATGCCGTGTCCGCCGTACTCGCGCACCACGCTAAAGCCGGCGTCCTCGACGGTCTTTTGCACTGCCTCGGCCATAACGGACAACGGCAGCCATGGCTTGACGGCCGCCAGACCCGCCTCCACGCTGGCGCGGGTGACGTCGACCAGGCGCTGACGCTCGGCCGAGACCTCGCCGATGCAGAACATGCGGCTCGAATCACTAAAGTAACCGTCCAGGATCGTGGAGCAGTCTACGTTGATGATGTCGCCCTCGTGCAGCACATCCGCATCGCAGGGGATACCGTGACAGACCACATCGTTGATCGAGGTGCACACGCTCTTGGGATAGCCCTCGTAGTTAAGGTCGGCCGGCGTGCCACCGTGCTCGACGGTGTAGTCGTAGATCATCTGGTCGATCTGGTTGGTGGTCATGCCCGCGGCGATGTGCTCGCCTACGTAGTCGAGCACGCCCACGTTGATGGCGGCGGAGCGCTTGATGCCCTCGATATCGGCGGGCGTCTTGTAGAGCGTGCGGGGCAGAACCTCCCAGCCCTCCTCCCACAGGCGTTCGAGGCGCTCGTCGAAGGCGCTGTGGCATTTCTTGTATTTTTTGCCGCTGCCGCACCAGCAAGCGTCGTTGCGGCCCGGCACGGGTCCTTTGTCAAACATGGCTAACTTCCTTTCGTTCGCAGCTAGTATAGCCCACCCACGTGTCCAAAAAAGTTGCGGTGATATAGTTCCGATTTAAGCGGTTTAACAGCACAAATAGGAACTATATCACCGCAACTGATGGGGCGGGATGGCGGCACTAGCTGCTGCGTGGTTTTGCTAGTAACTCACCTGGCAGGGAATGCCGAGGGCGCGCACGCGCGCGGCAATGGCGTCGAGCACCCCGGGCGCCGCTTTGGCAAGGCCGGCGACCGGTGTCTCGCGCGCCACCGTGTAGATGGTCGCTTCTTGCGGGCGAATGCGCTCAAGCGCCGCGAGCCAGGGGGCAACGTACTCCTCGCCGGTGTTGTCGATGAGCTTGCCCTGATCCTCGCCGGTCAAAAAGATCGTCTGGATAATAACGTGACCGTCAAAGCTTGCGAACGTCTCAATCTGGTGCTCGACGTCGTAGGGGCCAACAGGCTGGTCGAGCAGCTGGATAAACGCCGGGTCGACGGTATCGAGCTTAAGAATGTTGTCGTCGACCATCATGAGCGCGTCGTGCACCTCGGGACGGTTGGCGCGCGTGCCGTTGGAAAGCACGGCGATCTTGGAGTTTGGGGCAAGCTCGTCGCGCAGCTCGACGGCGCCGGCGATGGCCTGTGGAAACTCCGGTGCGGCGGTGGGCTCGCCGTTGCCTGCGAAGGTGATCACATCGGGGAGCTCGCCCTCGGCTGCCATCTCGCGCAGCTTTGCCTCGAGCGCGTCGAGCACCACGGCAGCCGTGTTGTACGGCTCATGGCAGGGGCGCTCGGCGTTGAGGCCGTTTTCGCAGTAAATGCAGTCGAACGTGCAGATTTTGCCGCTGGCCGGCATCATGTTGACGCCGAGCGAGAGACCAAGGCGACGGCTGCGAACGGGCCCAAAGATGGGGCTGGCATTCAAAAACGTAGACATAGGCATATGCTCCTCAAGACAATTGTGCCTAAGCATAGCATCGGCTCCAAAGCAAGGTGCGGGCTCTTGCTTTACAAGTTTCGTTTTTTCACGTCGCTCATGATGCCGTGCCATGAAAAGCCTCGGGTCGGGTACAGTTAATCTGTTAACAAGGCGTAAGGCAATGCGGGTCCATCCAACCGCACTGACGTGCAACTGGATGAGCATTGATGACGGGGGTACAACATGGATTTTACGGTCGAGAATGCGGGCACCACGATTGCCTGTCGCGAATATGCCGGCCCGGATGTGTCGCCTGATACTCCTGCCTTGGTGTGCGTGCACGGCGCTTGTGTCGACGGCACATTTTTCGACAGCATCGCTTGTGAGCTCAGTCGCAACTACCGCGTAATTGCCTACGACCGCCGCGGCTGTGGTGGCAGCAGCGATGCGGCAGACGGCAGCTATGATCTTGCCGCTCAGGCCGCCGACCTGCAAGCCGTGATCGAACACGTTGGCGCTCCGACAAATGTGCTTGCGCACAGCGCCGGTACGTTGGTGGCGTTGGAGCTTCTTCGTACCGAACCCCACCTCGTCGCCCGTGTGATTCTGCATGAGCCGGCTGTGTCGGCCGAAGGCGTCGGCATGGGCGCAGCTCCGGTTTTGCTCGATATGATTGCGGCTGGGAAGGTTTCAAGGGCGCTCCGGCTTTTCTTGGGAGCCCTCGGCGACTTGGACCCCGAGGCTCCTGGAACGACCGAAGCAGAAGCCAAGCATGCCCTGCGCAACGGCCGCAGTTTCATGGCAAACGAATACGGGATTACTATGACCTGCGTTCCCGATTGGGATAGCGTTCGCGCGTCAAAAACGGTGGCCGCCGTGCTCCTGGGCGAGCTCTCGATTGGCACGCCCCGTGAGGCTGGTACGCGAGCGGCTGCCGAATATCTCGATTGTCTTCTCGTGACGATCCCGGGCGCGCATAACGGTCTGCGCGATCGCCCGGCAGCGGCTGCCCGGGCTGTCCGTGGCATCCTGGGGCTCTAACACCCGCAATGGCTAAAGCAGGCTTCACCCGCAAACGTTTCGGCCGTGTTAACAAATGTGCTCAAAACCTCACG
>UROJ01000147.1 GCA_900549335.1 uncultured Collinsella sp. | reverse complement strand
TCGTAGAGCACCTCTTTGAGGCCAAACAGATGCCGAGCACCCGGCACCACGGTATAGAGCGAGCCCTCTGGCGCCAGCACGCGGGCAAACTCGCGCTCGTTAAAGGGAGCAAAGAGCTCAGTCACCATATCGAAGGCGCCGTCCGCCACGGGGATGTCCTTCATGTTGGCCACAAAGTACGTCGCATCGCCGCGCTTGGCGGCCAGGCGCACCATCTCCTTGCCCAAGTCGAACCCGTAGGCATCCGCGCCCGGCACCGCGCCCATGGCACTGGTGTAGTAGCCCTCGCCACAGCAAATGTCGAGCAACGTCATGGGGCCGTTCGCAGACGCAGCGCGCCCAGTCGCCCGCTCGCACACCAGCTCGACCATCGCATCGCGCAACGGCGCATAATAACCGCGGTTCAGAAAGTCGCGACGGCTGCGCGCCTGCGACTTGGGATCGCCCATGGAGTCGCCGCTCTTGGACGAGCGCAGCAGATAGAGATAGCCCTCGCGCGCACGGTCAAATCGGTGTCCGCCCGCGCATGCAGCACCGCGCTCGTCGTCCACCAACGGTTCATGGCAAACGGGACACAACAACATGGCAACTCCTTAGCGCGAACAACACAACGCCCACCATTGTCGCACGCCTTCCCCACCTAGTCATAGAAGAGACAAGGAGTGTCCCCAACTGCCAGCAGAAAAGGAACGTCCCTAAGTGCCGGCTGGCTGCATTAGGAGTATCATCGTCTGCGCAAATAAGCACGAAAGAGCATATTAGAGATTGAGAGCGTATGGCAGACACCGCATCTAAGCACATTGACATGACCACCGGCTCGCTGTGGCGCAATATTCCCCTGTTCGCCTTCCCCGTGGCCGCCACGAGCATCTTGGAGCAGCTGTCGAACCTCATCGCCACGGTCATCATCGGTAACTTCTCGGGCGACCAGGGAACCCTCGCCATGGCAGCGGTCGGCTCCAACGTTCCGCTTACCAGTCTTATGCTCAACCTGTTTATCGGCATGTCGCTTGGCTCCAACGTGGTCATCGCCAACGCCATCGGCCGCAACGACCAGGACATGGTCAAACGCGCCGTCCATACCTCGATTCTTATGGCACTTGTGGGCTTTGTCGTCATCGCGCTGGGCGAGATCTTTGCCGAGCCCATGCTCGCCGCGCTCAACGTGCCTGCCGAGACCATGCCGCTCGCTTCGCTCTACCTGCGCGTCTTTTTGCTCAGCATGCCCTCGATCTTGCTTTACAACTTTGAGGCCGCGATCTTCCGCTCCGTCGGCATCACCCGCATGCCGCTGCAGGCGCTTGCCGTGTCCACCGTCCTCAACATTGGCCTGGACCTCATCTTTGTCCCCGTACTCCACTGGGGCGTCGCGGGCGTCGCCATCGCCACCGCCATCGCCTACACCGTCAGCGCCGCTACGCTTTTTATCCGCCTGCTCAAGACCGACTCCGTCGTTCGCGTCACCCCACGCGACCTTGCCATCGGCCCCGTCGCCCTCAAGCGCATCGTCAAGATCGGCCTGCCCGCCGGCATCCAAAGCGCTGTCTTTGCCGTCGCCAACATCATCATCCAGTCCGCCATCAACAGCTTGGGCACCGAGGTCATGGCGGCATCGAGCGCCGCCATGAGCCTGGAGTACGTGTGCTACAACCTGCTCAACAGCTTTAGCCAGGCTTGCACCACCTTTGTGGGACAAAACCACGGTGCCCGCCAAATCGACCGCTGCACCAAGACGCTCAAGGTCTGCCTGGTCGAAGGCGGCATCGTCGCGCTCACTACCATCGTCATCATCGTCGGTCTGGGGCGCGAGATCCTGGCGCTGTTTAATAGCGACCCCAACATCGTCTCGATCGGCTACATCCGCGTATGCTCGATCTTCCCTGCCTACGCCTTTAGCATGTTCTACGAAAACATGTCCGGTTACCTGCGCGGCTTTGGCATCTCGCTCATGCCCGCCCTCATCACCATGATCTGCGTCTGCGGCATTCGCTTCTATTGGGTATTCTGCGTGTTCCCGCACTTCCGCACCTTTGCGAACATCATGATGGTCTACCCCATCAGCCTGGGCACCACGGCGTTCTTTATGGTCGTGGCGGTACTACTCTGCCACCCGGCACGCACCTATCGCGCCGCCCAAGCCAAAGCGACAGCCCGCTAAACACCGCACTCAATGTCACGCCAGTCATTAATTGACAATATGCGAGCTCATATAGTCGATAAAACGCCTCGTGGCGATAGGCATGGTGTCCCAGCTGCGCCAAGCTGCCACCACGTCGCGCGAGGGAGCATGCACGATGGGACGTACGCGAATATCGGCCCGCATGCCCTCGACGGTACGGCGATACAGCATGCTCACGCCTAGACCCTCCTCCACCATCGCCATGATGGTGTAGTCGTCGGTAACCTCACTCGTCACGTGCGGCGACAGCCCGTGCGCTGCGAATGCATCGAGCACCAGGCTCTGTTCGCCCTCGTCCAGCAGCACAAACGACTCTGACGCCAGGTCGGCAAGCGTCACCTTTTCCTTTGCCGTCAGCGGATGCGCGGCCGGCAACAGCGCCACCAACTCGTCGTGATAGACCACGCGTTTCTCGAGCCCAGCGGTAAATCCGCGCGCCGTAAAGCAAAAGTCAACCACGCCATCGTGCACCCACTGGGCGTTGCGCGTGTAATCGCCCTGCTTGAGGGTAAAGTGCACGCCCGGATGCAGAGCCCCAAAGTCGCGAATTACGCGCGGCAATACGGTGCGGCTCACGTTAGTAAACGTCGCGATTCGAATATCAGTCGAAGAGAGTCCCAGCAACTCCTGACGCTTGCCCTCAAGCTCGGCCTCGGCAGTTACGATTTGGCGCAGATACGGCAGGTACTGCTTGCCGTCGCGCGTAAGCGAGACACCTTGCTTACCGCGCTCGATAAGCGTGGTACCCAGCTCGCGCTCGAGCGCCTTGACGGCCTGGCTCACCGCACTTTGCGTATAGCCCAGCTCATCGGCTGCACCCTTAAGACTGCCGCGATCGACCACCATACAAACAATCTGATACCGCGATGCCATCGTGCCTCCACATCAATGCAGCCGTAAAACGTTTTGCCAGCGCTTTTTCTGCCAACATTAGTATTTCTTAATCATACTGAAGATACATTCGCTTTACTACATCCACATCTGGGAGCAGAATCCTTTTTACGAAACCGTTCTGTAGCAAAAGGAGTCCCATGGATCGCAAAAAAGCAATCGCGCTCTCATTTTCCGTTCCCGTCGCATGGGGCTTTTCGTACCCCCTCATGAAGATCGGCATGGACAGCATGAACGCCACGAGCATCGTTGCGCTGCGCTGCATCATCGCCTTTGCGGCTTGTCTTGTGCTCTTCCACAAGCACGCACTGCGCATCAACCGTGACCTGATGGTTCGCGCCGCCATCATCGGCGCCATCATGGCAACCGAGCTCACCTGCATGTGCTTGGGCTCCAGCCTTACCTCCGCCTCCACCGCCGGCTTTTTGCAGAGCCTGACGGTCGTGATCGTGCCGTTTGCCAACGCCGCCCTGCTGCGTCGCGCCCCCGAGCGCAAGGTACTCATCGGCACCGCCATCGTCACCTGCGGTATGCTGCTGCTCTCGGGTGCCGACTTTACCAGCCTGAATCCCGGCGCAATCATCATGTTGCTCTCAGCCTTTATCTATGCCAGCCACATTATCGTAGCCAAGCGCTTTGTCGAAGAAGTCGACCCACTGGCCTTGGGTGTTTGGCAGCTGGGCTTTGGCGGCCTGTTCTCGGGCATCGCCGCGTGCACCTTTGGCGGCTTCACGCTTCCCAGCACGCCCAACGAGATCGTCGTGGTCGTCGCGCTCGCACTCATCTGCTCTGCCTACGGCTTTATCACCCAGACGCTCGTGCAGCCCCACGTGCCCGCCGAGACCACCGGCTTCGCCTTCTCGCTGGAGCCGGTCTGCTCCGCCGTCTTCTCGTTCTTCCTGGTCGGCGAGGTCCTGAGCCCCATCGCCTTCTTTGGCGCCGCCCTCATCCTCACCGGCGTGATGGTGGCAACCGTCGAGCTCCCGCGCCTTCGCTCGCAAGGACACGCTCACATGGCAGGAGCGCCCGAGCGCGTCTCGTAGACCCCTCTCTTCATGCAGCCGCGGCATAAAGGCAACCGGTGCGCCTTTACAATAGATGCCAACAGAGCATCTGCCATAAAGGAGCCCCATGGACACCGCAACTCGCGACCGCAACATAGCAACTTGGTTGGGCGATGCGCCGCAGCCGGTACGTGACACAACGAACCAGCTGCTCGAGCGCATCGCCCTTTTACGTGCCGAG
>UROJ01000146.1 GCA_900549335.1 uncultured Collinsella sp. | reverse complement strand
GGATATTGCCGACAACCGACTCGACCTCGAGGAGGCATAAGCCATGTCCGAGCCCGCAACCGCTGCCGGCATGAACACACTCGTCGCCGTGGCCATCGCCCCGTGCGGCACCGGCGATGAGCTGTCCGCCGAAGTCGCCGAGGTCGTGCGCGTCATTCGCGAGAGCGGCCTTCCCAACCGCACCACCTCGATGTTCACCGAGATCGAGGGCGACTGGGACGAGGTCATGCAGGTCGTGCGCGACGCAACCTTTGTGTTGGCGAGCAAGGGCATCCGCACCGAAGTCGTGCTCAAAGCCGATATTCGACCCGGATTTACCGACACCATGACCGGCAAGCTCGAGCGCATGGAAGCACAGATCAAGAAGCAGGAGGAAGCACGATGAGCATCCGCGACAACCTTGATATCTCGGCCTATCTGGTACTCGGCCCCGAAAACACCCTCGGACGCCCCGTGGGCGATGTGGTGGCCCAGGCGCTCGACGCCGGCTTTACCTGCATTCAGGTGCGCTCCAAGGTGGCAAGCGCCCGCGAGATCATTGCGCTGACCGGCGACGCCGCGCAGGCAATCGCACAGGCTGGCAAGACCGGTCAGGTCGCCTTGCTGATCGACGACCGCCTTGACTGCGTGCTCGCCGCGCGCGAGCAGGGCATCGCTGTCGACGGCGTGCATGTTGGCCAGAGCGACATCCCCGTCGAGGTCTGCCGCAAGCTGCTGGGCCCCGACGCTATCGTGGGCCTTTCGGCCCGTTGCGAGGAGATGCTCGAGTACGTCAAGACCGCCGACATGAGCCTGGTCGACTACCTGGGCATCGGCCCGCTCCACGAGACCGAGACCAAGCGCGACTGCGGACGCGCGGCCGACGGCTCTATCATCACCAAGAGCTTTGAGGACCTGGCCGCACTCCACACGGCAAGCCCCGTGCCCATCGTAGTGGGCGGCGGCGTTAAGACGGCCGACTTGCCGCAGCTTAAGGCAACCGGCGTCGACGGCTTCTTTGTGGTGAGCGCCGTCTGCAGTGCCGACGACCCCCACGCCGCAGCCAAGGAGCTTGTCGACACCTGGCAGCAGGCATAGGCATAGGCCGAGCAGCTGATTCGCAGCCTCATATCTTCAGCAATGGAAAGCGCATCCCAGTTTGGACGTCCATTCTGGGATGCGCTTTCCATATGCGACCCTTACCCCGCAAGATACGCTTCCAGCGCGGGCAAGGTCGCCTCCGCATCGTGGCGGCCGACCTGATAGATGCGCTCGAGCTCATCCGGTTCGCGGCACAGCGACGGCACCTTCACCGATTCGCTCGGCCGCACCACAAAGACCTCGCCGGCAGCCTCGCGACGTGCCAGGTCATCGAGCGTGGCATTGTAGACCTCATGCCGATGCTCAAGCGCTGCAACAAACTCCGGGTAGTGACGGAACACGCGCCGCAGCATGGGCATCACGCTGTTAGGCTGCTTCACAAAGCCCGCCGGCTGCGTGAGCACCACGATATTGCGGTCATACCCCTGCGCAAACAACCATGCGCTGGGGATAGAATCAGCCACGCCACCATCCAGATACTTATGCCCGTCAATAGCAACGGGACGCGTCGCCACAGGAATAGCAGACGACGCCCGGATCCACTCGATATCGCACTCGTCGCCATACGGCAAATCGTGATAGACAGCCTTGCCCGTCTCGATATCGGTACACACGCACGTAAATCGCATGGGGCAGGCGCGATACGCCTCCAAGTCGATGGGGTCGCGCTCGATAGGCACCTCGTGATAGGCAAAATCGGCATTGAACATGTCACCGGTTCGCAGCCAGCTTGTCACGCTCGCATAGCGCTTGTCGGCACAATAGGCTTTGTTGTAGCGAATGGCGCGCCCAATCTGCCGCGATTTAAAGTTGTAGCCAAACGCCGCGCCCGCCGAAACGCCCACCATATGATCGCAGGCCAAACCGTGCTCCATCCAGACGTCGAGCACGCCCGCCGTATACATACCGCGGTAGCCGCCTCCCTCGAGCGCAAGCCCCACCGTACGCGTCATATTTGACTGTGCCACGCGACCATCTCCGTCCCCGCAAATTTAAACGGGACAAGTATACCCGTCAACATATATCGACTCAGTCGCATTTTCATCGAACATCGCATTGTCGCGCTACCGCTTGGCGAATAGTAGCCGCCAACAGCATGGACACCCATATATAATTGCGTATTGTTGTTTACACTACTCAGCAGTTATCAACAGCGAACATTAGCCGGCAAAGTAACTCAACAACGCAGCAAGGCGGGGGCCTGGATACACGCAAGGCGCCGAGCAACGACGCGTGTACACTACGAGCTCGCCCGACGCCATCCGCCCCGACCTCAGAAAGCCGCTTACAACATGGACACCGTCAGCAATTACACCGAAACGCTCGAAAAGACCGTCCGTGACCTTCTCGAGCGTCAGGATGATCTGATTAGGACGGCCTTTACCGACCAACTCACCGGACTTGGCAACCGCGGCGGCTTTGCCCGTTCCCTAGAGGAAATCTGGGAGCAGGAACTGCCCGTGACCATGGCGTTTATCGACATCGATAACCTTAAGCACTGCAACGACGTCTTTGGGCATGACGAGGGCAACCGCTATATCTTGCAGGTAAGTCTCTATCTCAAGCTGTATATGAAGGTGGACGAGGCGGCGTTTCGCATAGGCGGCGACGAGTTTGCCATCCTGTCTACGATTTCGACCGAGGACGACCTCGCCGAGCGCCTGGAACACTGCCGAACGGTCCTACTCAAAAACAACGATTCCGAGATGCCTCACTCGTTTAGCTACGGAGTGTCGCACGCCGACCCCGCCCTGGGTGAAGTCTCCAATCGCATGACACTCGATGCCGACCATCGCATGTACGACTACAAGCTACGCCATGCCATGCATCTTGATCGACGCAATATCGCGCAAGTCCACACCGACGACTTCGAAATAAGCGATCGCGTTTTTGACGCCTTTTCGATGCTCAACGAGGGCCGTTATTGCTTTATCGAGAACTTGGACAAACATCGCACCCTTTGGTCACAAGGCGCCCTGCGCGATCTCGGTCTTCCTTCTGAGCATGTAGACAACTGCCACGATTACTGGAAAACGCGCGTCCACCCCGATGACCTTGAGGCCTACATCAACGACATCGACCAAATCTATAATGGCTCCAAACACCGCCGCGTCATGCAGTACCGCATGCGCAATGCCGCGGGCGACTACGTCCTCTGCCGCGCTCGCGGGTTTCGCATCGACGGCGACGGAAATACCCCCTCGCTCTATGTCGGCGAACTTGTTAACCGCTCACTCGCCGAGACCGTCGACGCCGCCACGGGCCTCGGAACGCAGCGTATGCTGATCAACGCTATCGATGCCTGCCGTCGCGACCGTTGCGAGACGGGGCTTATAGCGGTCCGCGTTCGTGGCACGGCAAAGTTCAACGAGCTCTACGGGGCCGAGGCTGTCGACAACATGCTCGCCGAATACGCAGGCCGCATGCTATCGATCACCCGCGGCAGAAGTCGCGTCTTCCGCTCGCGAAACGCCCAGTTTGTCGTGCTCAGCAACGATTTGGACCACGAGGCATTCGAGCAACTGACCCATCATCTTAAAGGGGCCGTTTTCGCTCCTGTTCGAATCGCGAACGACACCATTACCCCCGTCTGTCTTGTCGTCCCGGCCTTTTACGAGCGCTTAATCAATCAAGCGACCGCTGTTTTAGGCGAACTCGACCGCCGTCTTCGCGCCGCCGGCGGGCTTGCCCCCAACGACAGCCTCCCCATACCCGAGATTGAGCGCAAAAGCGCCGTCGCCGAACGCATCGATACGCTCACGGGCCTCTATCGACCCAGTGAGTTTATGCGGCGTGCCAACGCATTTCTTAAGACAAGGCACGGCGGCGCCTGGTGCATCGCCACCGTCGACATGGGACACATGCGCCTGTTTAACGAATGGCACGGCCAGGCCGAGGGCGACCGTATACTCGCCGATGTGGGCACGGCCCTCAAGGACATCGAGAATGCCGATATGGGCGTCGCAGGGTACTGGGGCCAAGATGACTTTTGCGTACTCATCCCCTTTAAACACATCACCGTCCATCAAATCTACAACCGCGTTCGCGAGGCAGTAGCCAGGCATGATGACGGCGTAGGTTTCTGGCCGTCCATGGGCGTTTACCCCATCGACTCCAATGAGGAAATCACCATCGATGCGCAGGCAAAGGCCATGTTTACCAATCGGCGCGCAAAAAGCGACTTTAAGGAGCGCATTGCCATTTTCTGCCCCGCGGAGTACGAGCGCGAAGTCGTGTTCCACCGCACGCTGACCGAATTCCAGTACGCGCTCTCAGACGGTCGCATTACCTACTA
>UROJ01000145.1 GCA_900549335.1 uncultured Collinsella sp. | reverse complement strand
TCGTCGGTCGCGTACCCAAAGTACGCTTCCCTCCTCTTTCACGTCACCTTGCTCGCTTAGGGACGTTTTCGCTGACTTATGCTCAACCAGCAACGTTTTCGCGCTTGTCAAGATAGTCATTGGGGACGTTCTTAAACGACTAGTCATTCGAGAACGCCCCCAATGACTACCCGCAGAATGAGCGTGGCCGGCAACCGTGGGGCACCGGTCCGCGTGGCGGCGTATAATCGGCGGCAGATGACTTGGACGTTAGGAAACCATGACCGATAGCATGCAGCAGATGGCGCTCGACACGCTCGGCGCCTATTTTGGCTACACCTCGTTTCGCTCGGGGCAGGACCGCATGGTCGATGCGATCCTTGCCGGTCGCGATGCGCTGGGCGTTATGCCCACGGGCGCCGGCAAGTCCATTTGCTACCAGGTGCCCGCGCTCATGCTGCCCGGCATCACCTTTGTGGTGAGTCCGCTGCTGTCGCTTATGGAGGACCAGACCCGTGCGTTGCTCGCGGCGGGTGCGCGCCCCAGCTATCTCAACTCCAGTCTTACGCCGGCCCAGCAAAACACTGTGCTCAAGCGGGCGCGCGAGGGCCGCTATCAGCTTATGTACGTGGCGCCCGAGCGCCTGCTCGAGCCGCGCTTTTTGGCCTTTGCGCAGGAGGCTGCAGCGGACGGCGGCATTGGCGTGCCGCTCGTGGCCATTGACGAGGCCCACTGCGTAAGCCAGTGGGGCCAGGATTTCCGCCCCGCCTACCTGCAGATTCGCGAGTTCATCGATTCGCTGCCGCAGCGCCCCATCGTGGCGGCCTTTACCGCCACGGCGACCGAGCGCGTGCGCGCCGATATTCAGCAGATGCTCGGCCTGCAAAATCCCGCGACGGTGGTGACGGGCTTCGATCGCAAGAACCTCTACTTTGGCTGCGAGGAGATGGGCGACAAGGTCAAGGCAGCGTGGGTGCGCGACTATGTGATTGCGCATTCGGGCGAGAGCGGCATCGTGTATTGCTCGACCCGCAAGACGGTCGATGCGCTGGCAGGCGAGCTTGCCGAGGCGCTGGGCCCCAGCGGCATTCGCGTTGGCCGCTACCATGCCGGCATGGGCAACGACGCCCGCCGCCAAAGCCAGCGTGCCTTTATTGACGACGATCTTCAGGTGATGGTTGCCACCAACGCCTTTGGCATGGGCATCGACAAGCCCAACGTGCGCTACGTGATCCACAACAATGTGCCCGAGAGCATCGAGGCCTACTACCAGGAGGCGGGCCGCGCCGGCCGCGATGGCGATCCGGCCAGCTGCCACTTACTGTGGAACGGCAACGATTTTCGCATGCGCCGCTTTTTAATCGACCGCGGCGACGCGGCCGACGAGGCGCTCGACGACGAGCAACGCGCGTGGGCGCTCCAAAATCGATATCGTCTGCTCAGCCAGATGGAGGGCTACTGCAATACCACCGGCTGCCTGCGCGAATATATGCTGCGCTACTTTGGCGACGAGGCCGCGGCCGAGCATGCTGCTGCGGCTGGTGCGGGCGCCACCGCCACGGACGAAGCCGAGGGCTGCGGCAACTGCAGCAACTGCCTCACGCAGTTCGAGGTCGAGGACGTCACCGATATGGCCCGCGCCGCCGTGCGCTATGTGGCCACGCGTCCCATGCGCTTTGGCAAGTCGCTCGTCGCCGACGTGCTCCACGGCGGCAACACCGAGCGCATTCGCCAGATGCATCTGGACGAGGACCGCGGCTACGGTGAACTGTCGAGCGAATCGGTCGGGCGCATTAAGGACATCATCGGCCAGCTGTGCGGCCGCGGGTATCTGGCCACCTCGCAGGGGCAGTACCCGGTCGTGGGGCTAGGTCCGCGTGCCGGCGAGGTCGAGGACGAGGCGTTCGCCTTTACCGTTAAGCGTCGCGCGCCCAAGCGCAAGGCCTCGGCCCGCGCCCGCCGTGCGGTGGACCTGCTGCGCGAGGAGGCCGAGATGGATCAGCGCCCTCGCGTGGGCGACGATGCCGAGCTGTTCGAGCGCCTGCGCGCCCTGCGCAAGGAGATTTCGACCGAGCTGGAGATGGCGCCGTATATGGTCTTCTCCGACAAGGCCCTGCGCGGCCTGTGCCGCCTGCGCCCGCAGACGCGCGACGAGCTTATCCAGGTCAACGGCATTGGCGAGAAAAAGGCTGACGCCTTTGGCGAGCAGTTTATGGCGGCGATTGAAGAGTTTGAGTCCGAGCATGCACGGAATGGAGCATAACGATGGCATCCGACGATAAAACCGAGCGCACTGAGGTGTCCGCCGTGCCGCTGTACCAGCAGGTAATGGACGACCTGAAAGGCGAGATCGCGCGTGGCGTGTACGCATCCGGCTCGCGCATTCCTTCCGAGATGGAGCTCGCGAAGTACTACGGCGTGGGGCGCATCACCGTGCGCCGCGCCATCGAGGAGCTGTCGCGCGCGGGATATCTCAACCGCCAGCAGGGGAGGGGCACGTTTGTGTGTGCGCCCAAGCTCAAGCGCAAGATTGTCCAGAAGGGTGACGTTCAGAGCTTTTCCGAGGGTTGCGCGGCCAACGATATGGTGGCCGGAGCACGCCTGGTGTCGCGCACGGTGGTCGCGGCGACGCACGAGGATGCGGCGTTCTTTGGTGTGGAACCCGGCTGCGAGCTCATCGTTGTCGAGCGCGTGCGCACGGCAGACGGCGTGCCCGTCATGCTCGAGAACAACACTTTTGTGCTGGCCGACCATCCCTACCTGCAGACGCTTGCCGACAAGGACCTCACGGACAATTCCATCTTTGCGCTCGTCGCCGAGCATTCGGGCCGCGCACCGCTCAAGTCCGACCCTTGTACCGTGGAGATTGCGCTTGCCGATGCTCAGGCGGCCTCGCTGCTGGAGGTGCCGGTCGGCGAGCCGCTCTTCTATATGGAGGCGTACTTTACCGATGAGGACGAGCGGCCCTTGCTGCTCGGACGCCAAAAGATCGTGGGCTCGCGCTACGTGTTCGACATCTAACGTCCACAGATAGAACAATATAGAACAAGTTTGGTGAAATGACTTCACGGGCGTCATCGTGCGTGCTATAAATAGGACAACATAGAACGACCGCAGGTACGAGCTGCCGTCGTTCAAAGCCGCCACACAAGGAGGAGCATCGCCATGAACGCACACGATCTGATTCAGGAAATTATCGAGCGCAAGGGCAAGATTGAGAACGTCTTATGGATCGCCTGTGGCGGTTCAATGATCGACCTGATGCCGGCCAACGAGCTGCTCAAGCGCGAGGCAACCACGTTTACCTCGACGGTCTACACGGCACGCGAGTTTTGCCTGATGGCCCCCAAGAGCCTAGGGCCGAAGTCGCTCGTCATCGCCTGCAGCCACAGCGGCAATACGCAGGAGGTCGTCGACGGTTGCGAGATGGCGCTGGCCGCCGGTGCCGAGGTCATTGCCCTCACCGACTGCGAGGGCTCAAAGATCGACAACGGCAAGTGGACCACCTGGGTCTATCCGTGGGGCGAGGGCGTGCCGCAGGCCGAGGTCCCGCAGGGCATCGGCGCCCTGATGGCTGCCGAGTTGCTCGACCAGCAGGAGGGTTACGAGGCGCTTGCCGACATGTACGCCGGCCTTAAGCAGATGGATGCGCTGCTGCCCGCCGCCCGCGAGAAGGTCAACGCCGAGCTGGGCGATCGCTTTGCCGAGCTCTGCCAGCAGCGCGAGTTCTTCTATATCCTGGGTTCCGGCCCCAACTTTAGCCAGACCTACGCCATGGCCATTTGCTCGCTCATGGAGATGCAGTGGCAGCACTGCTGCTACATCCACTCCGGCGAGTACTTCCACGGCCCGTTCGAAGCCACCGAGCCCGGCGTGTTCTACTTTGTACAGCTCGGATCGGGCGAATGCCGCCCCATGGAGGAGCGTGCGCTCGCGTTCCTCAACACGCACACCGATACGGTCATGGTGCTCGATGCGTTCGAGTACGGCGTGGGCGAGGTGCCCGCCAGCGTGCGTTCGTACCTAGAGCCGATCTTCTTCTACGCGATGAGCTGCGAGCTGCGCGCCGCCCGCGGCAAGGTGTTCGACCACAGCCCCGAGATTCGTCGCTACATGGGCATCGAGCAGTACTAGGTAACGGGAAAAGTATTTACCTTCGATTCGCAAGCGTGTCGTGTGAGTCAAAAAGCGGGCCGTGCCAGGGATTTCCGGCACGGCCCGCTTTGCATGGCGTCCGTATGAGCGAGGTGTCGCGGCAACCGACGCTTACTTTGCGTCGTAGGCCTCGGCGTCCCACCAGTCGAGCTGGGCGATGTTGTCGCGAATGTGCTGGCAGCTCTTGTGGAAGCCCTCGAGCTCGTACTCGGACAGATCGAGCGTGTAGACCTCCTCGACGCCCTCGGCACCGATCACGCACGGCAGGGAGGTA
>UROJ01000144.1 GCA_900549335.1 uncultured Collinsella sp. | reverse complement strand
CTTCATCAGCGAGCGCCTCAACACACGTACAGCCGGCCTTCTCAATCCAAACGCGATACTCCGGAAAGTACGGGGCGATAACAATAACCTCGTCGCCCGGGTTCGTAACGGCGTTGAGCGTACAGGTGAGCGAAGCCGCGGCACCAACCGTCATAAAGACGTCCTTACCCTCATAGTTCGTTCCAAAGCGGCGGTTGAGCGATTCGGCAACGGCTGCTCGACATTGCGGCAGGCCCGGAGCGGGGGTGTAGCCGTGCAACTGGTCACTCGGCAGCCCCAAGGCCTTCTTAATGGACTCCGCCACGGCAGCCGGCGCCGGAACACTCGGGTTGCCCAGCGAAAAATCGAATACGTTCTCCGCACCGATCTGCGCCTTGCGCTCAAGGCCATAGCTAAAAATCTCACGGATGATGGAGCTTTCCGCACCGCGAGCATGCATAGTTTCGTTGATCATCTGTTCCCCTTTCGCATAGGCGCTATTGTACGCTTTAGCCGAGCAAAGTGCCGCAGCAATGTCGATTGGGGACAGACTTAAATGCGTGAAAACGCTCATTTAAGTCTGTCCCCAATCAACAGATGGCCCCATATCGCTCAAAAGAAAAAGCCTCCGCAGGTTTCCCCGCGGAGGCTTTCGCCACAAAGACTATTTGTCGGCATCGGCATCGGCATCGACGACGGCATGGTCATCGTCAGCGTCATCGGATGCCACTTCGGCATCCTCCTGCATGGCCGCCTGCGCAAAGGCCGCGGCATCTGCCGCAAGTTCCTCCTCGCTCATGCGAGGCGCACGCTTCTTGGTCGGCATGCCGGCCGCCTTGGCGTTGCGCTCCTCCTTGGCCGCCAGGATATCGCCCTCGCGCTCAAGGTAGGCATCCCACTCGTTGTCGAGCAGGGCGTTCACGGCGTCGCCTTCGACGGTCTCGCGCTCAAGCAGCACCTTCGCCATCAGATCGAGCTGATCGCGACGGGCGTCCAGGATCTCGACCGCACGACGATGGGCCTCACGCATAATGCGCTGAACCTCGATATCGATGCGGCGCGCCGTCTCCTCGGAGTAATCCTGGTGATCGGCGTAATCGCGACCAAGGAACACCTGATGTTGCGCCTCGCCAAACACTTGCGTGCCCAGCTCCTCGCTCATGCCCAGGCGCGTGACCATCTCGCGCGCCATCTTGGTTGCGCGCTCCAGATCGTTGCTCGCACCCGACGTAATGTCATCGCACATGAGCTCCTCGGCAACGCGACCGCCCAAGAACACGGCGAGCTCGTCGAGCATCTCGTTCTTAGTCTTGAGGAAGTGGTCCTCCTGCGGAAGCTGCAGCGTGTAGCCCAGAGCCTGACCGCGGCTGACGATCGAGATCTTGTGGACCGGATCGGAGTGCTCCAGGATGTGACCCACCAGGGCGTGACCGCTCTCGTGGTAGGCAATCGTGGTGCGCTCGGCCTCGGTCATCACGCGACCCTTGCGCTGCGGTCCGGCAATCACGCGCTCCATCGATTCCTCGACCTCGTCCATCGAGATCACGGAACGATGACGGCGAGCGGCCAGCAGCGCAGACTCGTTGAGCAGGTTCGCCAAATCGGCACCAGTAAAGCCAACGGTCATCTGGGCGAGCTTCTCAAACTTAACGTCCTCGTCCATCGGCTTGTTCTCGGCATGCACGCGCAAGATCTGCTCGCGGCCCTTCACATCCGGACGGTCGACCGTAACCTGACGGTCAAAACGGCCGGGACGCAGCAATGCCGGGTCCAGAATATCGGGGCGATTGGTCGCGGCGATCAGGATGACCGACTCGCTTTCCTCAAAGCCGTCCATCTCGACCAGCAGCTGGTTGAGCGTCTGCTCGCGCTCGTCGTGACCGCCGCCCAAGCCAGCTCCGCGCTGACGTCCCACAGCATCGATCTCATCGATGAAGATGATTGACGGGGCCTGGGACTTGGCCTCCTTAAAGAGGTCACGCACACGGCTGGCGCCGACACCTACGAACATCTCGACAAAGTCGGAACCCGAGATGCTAAAGAACGGCACGCCCGCCTCGCCGGCAACAGCCTTGGCCAGCAGCGTTTTACCGGTGCCCGGAGGGCCAACCAGCAACACGCCACGCGGGATCTTGGCGCCCAGCTTGCGATAGCGATCCGGATCGCTCAAAAAGTCACGGATCTCCTCGAGCTCCTCGACTGCCTCGTCCACGCCGGCAACGTCTTCAAACTTGACCTTGGGGCGTGTGGCCTCGTTGGTCTTGGCGTTGGTCTTGCCAAACTGCATGTTCCTGTTGTTGGCGCCCATCATCTGGCGCATAAAGTAGAACATGATGGCGATAAGGGCGATCGTCGGAAGCACACTCATCGCCAAGTCGCCCCAAAAATCGGGATCGTTGGTGTTGACGATGTATTTGGTATCGGGGTGCTCCGCCATGAGCTCGGCAAGCGAATCGGAGCCGACATAGGTCGAAGAGAAGCTCTTGAGCTCGCTCGTATCGCCCTTGTCCTTCTTCGTCTTCCAGTAATGACCCGTCACGCTTCCGTCTTGAACCGTATAGGTCAGATCTTCGACGCGATCCTGCTTGATGGCGCTCACCATCTCGCTCGTCGCGAGCTTAACGGTATTGCTGGAATTGGCAAAGCCGGAGCCCATGTTAAAGAAGGCGTAGCCCAGAAGCGCGCAAGCCAAAATAAAATACAGCCAGCCCGTACGCGTGGGCTTCTTGCCTCCGGGCATCCCCGGGATCTTTGGGTCCCGGGGAGTCTGGGAATTGTTATCGTTGCGGTCGTCGGGCATCTTACGAATAAACCTCCGGTTTCAAAATGCCCAGATACGGAAGGTTACGATAGCGCTCGGCATAGTCGAGGCCGTAGCCCACCACAAAGGCATCGGGGCAATGGGTTCCAACATACTTGGGCGTGATGGCCGAGACGCGGTCCTCAACGTCCTTCCACAGGAAGGCGGCGACCTCCAGAGAAGCGGGCTTGCGGCTCTCGAGGTTCTTCATCAGATACTTGAGCGTCAGGCCCGAGTCCAGAATGTCCTCGACGATCAGCACGTCGCGACCGCGGATGTCGATATCCAGGTCCTTAATGATACGCACGATACCCGAGGACTTCACACCGTCGCCATAGCTCGAAACAGCCATGAAATCGATGTTGGTCGGCAGCTCGATCTTACGCATCAGGTCGCCCATAAAGACCACGGCGCCGCGCAGGACCGCAATCAGCACCAGATCCTTACCCGCGTAGTCGCGAGTAATCTGCTCGCCTAGGCGAGAGACGATACCGTCGATATCCTCCTGCGTGAACAGAACCTTCTCGATATCCGGATGTTGAGAAGCCATGACAACCCTTTCTTGTGCTTATCGCCCACACACCGCCGTATGGACGCGAACTACACATTCTAGCAGCGCACGGGGTAAATTTACCAGCCCGTGCGCCATCAGCGCGGGAATACCGTCAACGTCGCACAGAATAGCAGGCGTGGGACGCTATTCCGCATCGACCACGCGGAGCAGATATGCCACGCGCGTTGCAGCCGTGCACTTAAAACGCTCGTCCGCGCGAACTCCGGCGACCCACACCACGGCACCCCCCGGCGCCGTCCTCACCATGGGCACGCCGGCGCGCTCGGAAACGGGAATGCGAGCCTCACCTAGCAAGTCGGATACTTTCTTGCTTCGACCACTCATCCCTAACGGGCACATCACGTCTCCCGGTGCAGGACCGTCCACCCACAGGCGCGCCAATCGCGC
The DNA here is from genome assembly GCA_900549335.1 of uncultured Collinsella sp. Lineage (GTDB taxonomy): Bacteria > Actinomycetota > Coriobacteriia > Coriobacteriales > Coriobacteriaceae > Collinsella. Next base: position 682 of record UROJ01000144.1, on the reverse strand, counting down.
CTCGGCAGGGATCTCGCCACGCGAGCCCGCCAGGATCCGCTCACTATCGCTGTCGGCAAAACCCAGGGCAGCCGCGTCTACCAAAGCTGTCACTTCCCCGGCAGCTGCAAGCTCACGGGCGCGGCGCACGATATCGCATCCCGGCTCAACGGCCATCGGTTCTGTGACCAGCATACGTCCCCCGCCCAACGGCAAACGACCGGGTACGGTAACCCAGTCCGCGACCAGGCCCTCGCGAGCCGCCGGCGCCTTGAACGCCAGCATGCCAAACTCAATGCGTGCGTCAATCCCCGCCGGAAGCGTGACCGAGCCGGCGCCCTCGGCAACGCAGGAAAGGACTCGCTCCACATGTCGCATCTCTGGACGAGCGTCCGGATCGATGCGCTTAATCGCCAGTCGCACGATGCGCCGCGCGATTACCACCTCGGCCGCAGCAAGGCGCCTGGCATCGAGCACCAGCGCGCCCGCCGCCTCCTTACGCAGGCAGCTTCGAAACGCCTGTGCCGAAAGCTGAGACAAAAACGCGTCCTCATCGCCTAAGATCTCGCAGGCGGCGCCAATCGTCTTGCAGACGCTCGCGTTGCGCTGCGCCACCACCGGCATCACTCGATGGCGCACGTAGTTTCGCAGATACGAGATATCCTCATTGCTCTCGTCTTCACGCCACGGCTGACCATGTACC
>UROJ01000143.1 GCA_900549335.1 uncultured Collinsella sp. | reverse complement strand
GGCGTACATGAAGTCGACGCCGGGCTTAAAACCAGCCTTCTCCACGGCCTTGGTGATGTACTCGAACGGCTCGGCATTGGTCTTGAGGTTGGGCGCGAAACCGCCCTCGTCGCCCACGCCGCCGCCAAGGCCGGCCTCGTGCAGCACGCCCTTGAGGGTGTGGTAGACCTCGGCGCACCAGCGCAGGCCCTCGGCAAAGCTCGAAGCGCCCACCGGCATGATCATGAACTCCTGGAAGTCAACGTTGTTGTCGGCATGCACGCCGCCGTTGAGGATGTTCATCATAGGCGTGGGCAGCAGGTGGGCGTTAACGCCGCCCAGGTACTGGTACAGCGACAGGCCCGCCGACTCGGCAGCGGCGCGGGCGACGGCCAGCGATACGCCCAGAATGGCGTTGGCGCCGAGCTTAGTCTTGTTGGGGGTACCGTCCGCGGCGATCAGCGCGGCATCGACGGCGCGCTGATCGAAGGCGTCGAGGCCCACGACGGCATCGGCGCACTCGTTGTTGACGTGCTCGACGGCCTGCGAGACACCCTTGCCCAGATAGCGGCCCTTGTCGCCGTCGCGCAGCTCACATGCCTCAAAGGCGCCGGTCGAAGCGCCCGAGGGCACCATCGCGCGGCCGAAGCTGCCGTCCTCGAGCACGACCTCGACCTCGACGGTGGGGTTGCCGCGGCTGTCGAGCACCTCGCGACCGTAGACATCCAAAATATCGCTCATGTTGTCTCCCTCTCACTTGGAAACGTAGTTGATGCAAGCGACTGGCCGACTGTGCACCATCGGTGTGCCTCCGTAAGTTAGCCATGTCGCACTTTTTGCATTATGCCCTAAGTTAGCCGAGGGATACACTTGATTTTCGAAAAATTTAGCGGGAACGATGAGGCATGTCAGCCCGTCGTTCCCGCAGTCTTACTCCTCCGCCTTTGCGGCATCCCACAGGTCGTTGAGGCCGTGGGTCGAAAGCTCGGCCAGATCCACATGGGCATCGGCCGCCATCTGCTCCATCGCAGCCCAGCGACGGCGAAACTTGGCCGTGCTCGCGCGCAGGGCGCTCTCGGCGTCGATACCCTCCTTGCGCGCGACGTTGACCAGGGCAAAGAGCAGATCGCCAAACTCCATTTCGCGCTCGGGCGAGCCAGGGGCCTCGGCCTCAAACTCGGCACGCTCCTCGGCGACCTCGTCCCACACATCCTGGACCGTCTCCCACTCAAAGCCCACGGCAGCCGCCTTGCGCGACACCTTCTGAGCCTGCATCAGCGCCGGCAGATGCGTGGGCACGCCGTCGAGCAGGCCCTCGGGCGCAGCCTCGCCTGCCGCCACGGCCTTGTCCTTGGCAGCCCTCTCGGCAAGCTTGACCTCGTCCCAAATCTTGAGTACTTCGTCGGAACTGTCGGCATCTACATCGCCAAACACGTGCGGGTGGCGACGGATGAGCTTGGCATCGATATCACGCGCCACGTCGGCCAGTGTAAACTCGCCGGCGTCAGCAGCAATCTGCGCATGCAGCACGACCTGCATGAGCACGTCGCCCAGCTCCTCGCGTAGGTGAACCGCGTCGTCCGCCTCGATGCAGTCGAGCGCCTCGTAGGCCTCCTCGATCATGTTCTTGCCAATGCTGCGGTGCGTCTGCTCACGGTCCCACGGGCAGCCATCGGGCTGACGCAGACGCCAGATGGTCTGCACCAGATGCTGCAGCTCGGTCGACGCGTCTACCAGCGTGGACAGATCGCGCGAGCCCTCGGCATTTTGCTGAGCCATGTGCTGCGCCATGGCTACTCCTCCTCCATGACCACGTGGCGGAACGCGCCGCCCTCGTAGATGCCGTAGCTGTGCGAGCCGTCCTTGGGGATGCTCACGCTACCGGGGTTGAAGAGCCACAGGCCCGGGTGCGCGGCGCTTTTCTCGTTGACCTTGATGTGCGTGTGGCCGTAGACGAGCGCTGAGCCCTCGGGCAACGCGGGCGCGTGGTCGACGCTGTTGTGCATGCCGGCGCCAAAGACGTGGCCGTGCGTCAGGAACAGCTCGCGGCCGGTCTCGTCGAACAGCGTAGCGTAGTCGGCCATGACGGGAAAGTCGAGGACCATCTGGTCGACCTCGGCGTCGCAGTTGCCGCGCACCGCGATGATGCGGTCGGCTAGGGCGTTGAGCAGCGGAATCACGCGCTTGGGAGCATAGTCGCGCGGCAGGTCGTTACGCGGGCCATGGTAGAGCAGGTCGCCCAGCAGAACGATGCGGTCGGGCTGCTCGGACTCGATGGCGGCACAGAGGCGCTCAGCCCAGTATGCCGAGCCGTGGATGTCGGAGGCGATGAGGTATTTCATGGTGGTCCTTTCGGTGAGGTTGATGGGGTGGGTGTGGCGCGTCGCCGACCGTGTCACTCAAATTGCAGAGCCGCGGCTTGTGCTGCCTGCATCACGCGCTGGAGCGGCACACCGTGCTCGCGGGCAAGGCGGGCGCAGTCCTCGTACTCGGGCGCTGCACGCTCGCTGCCGTCGGGCAGGGTGGCCACCTTGACGGACACCTCGCCCCATGGCGTCGTCACCTGCTCAAAGCGGCGTGGCAGGCAAACGCGTTCCATGACCTGGCGACGGATGCCATTGGTCGTGGTTTCCAAAAAGATGATCGTCTGCAGGCGCTCGATGTCCTCGTGGGCGCAGATTACCTGCAGCTGCCAGCCGGGACGGCCTTTCTTGCAATAGACGGGCAGCCAGTGCACCTCGCGCGCACCCGCCTCGCGCAGGCGGTCGGCGGCGTAGGCAAGCACCTCGGGCGACGCGTCATCAATATCGCATTCCAGCTTGACGATGGTTTCGGGCGCATCGGTCTCGCGGGACAGCGGGGATGTGCTATCGCATGGCATACGGTCCGGCTCCTTTCCGCGCGGGCTCGTTTTGTTCATCCAAACGCTAGCACATCGCGGGCGGCGCAGGGGCGGCGTCATGGGATAGGTGCGACTTTTGCTGGGCGCAAGTGCTGGCGCGCTCCAACGCCGGCCCGCTCCACTCAAACGTGTACGTCAGCCTCCAAACATGTCATTTTTTGCAGCTTTTGGAGGCTGATGTACACGTTTTGAGAGCGCAAGCGAGGCCGCACCGCGCGTCGCGCAGCCTTTCCAATCGATTTCGACCCCCGGCGTGTCCGGCGTGTTGAGAGCTACGCCATTACAATGAAGCGGATTCGCTTGACGCAAAGGAGCTGCCATGCCTGCTTGCCCGCTGGTCGATTGCCACACCCACACCTCGTTCTCGGACGGTCATGCCTCGTTTGAGGACAACGTTCGCGCCGCTGCTGCGGCCAGCTGCCGCGTCATGGTCTCAACCGACCATCTCACCCTGCCCGCCAGCATGGATGCCAACTGCGAAGTGCAGGTTACTGAGGGCGACCTGCCGGCACATCGTCTGGCTTTTGAGGATGCTCGCAAGCTTGCCGCGCAGATCGCGCCGGAGCTCGAGCTTATCTATGGCTTTGAATGCGATTGGTACGAGGGCTGCGAGCCTTTGGTCGAGCGCTGGTCCCGAGGCGCCGTCGTGCGCCTGGGCAGCGTGCATTGGATTGGTAACCCAGGCGATATTGCGGCAGGTGCTGCGGGCACGGCGGGGACGGAGGGCGTCGCTCGTCCCGATACGCCCGATTCGCGCTGCGGCTGGATCGACGATGACACCAACCTGCACGTTTGGGAAAACCTGGGGGTACGCGGCGTGTGGGAGCGCTACGTCGACGACTGGTGCCGCGCCTGCGAGAGCCCGCTCAACTTTGATGTAATGGCTCACCCCGACCTGGTCATGCGCTTTTCGAAAGAGGGCTTTGCGCCCGACTTTGACCCCGCGCCGTTCTGGGGGCAGATGGCAGAGTGTGCACACGACGCGGGCCGCCGCGTTGAGGTCTCGACCGCTGCGCCGCGCAAGGGACTCGACGACTACTATCCCACGACCGGGTTGTTGCGTTGCTTCGCCCACGCCGAGGTGCCGATCACTTTTGGCTCGGACGCACACCGCGCCTGCGACATTTGCTGGAACATCCGTGAGACCCAGGCACACGCCTACGACTGTGGCTACCGAACCTTCGACGTCCCCCACCCCACCGGCGAATGGGAATCCACACCCCTCGCCTAACTAGTCGTTTAAGAACGTCCCCAATGACTAGTGACGGCGGGCGTTGAGTTCGCCGGCAAGCTCGTCGAGGGTGATACCGTAGCGCTCAAGGGTTACGAGCAGGTGGTAGATCAGGTCGCCGGCCTCGTAGCGGATGTGATCGTGATCGTTATCCTTGCAGGCCATGATCACCTCGCTCGACTCCTCGGCAAGCTTCTTGAGCAGCTCATCCTCGACGTCGGTCAGCAGACGCGCGGTATAGCTTTCCTGCGGCGATGCATCACGACGACCGTGAATCACCTCGGCCAGACCTGTCAGCGTCTCTCCGATATTTCCATCC
>UROJ01000142.1 GCA_900549335.1 uncultured Collinsella sp. | reverse complement strand
GACTATGTCATGGCCGATGGCGACGTTGTGCACTTCCGCTTTAACGTGTAAGGACGACGCACATGTTTAAATATGGCAAAAAAGCCGGCTATATGGGTATTGCGCTGCTCGTGCTTGCGGTGATTCCGCTGGTGGTCGCAGCGTGTGTTATCCCCAACATTGGTCCCGAGGTGGCAACAAAGTTTAATGCCGCCGGCGAGGCGACGCGCTGGGGCAAGAGCTACGAGTTGCTGGCACTGCCGGTGCTCAACCTGCTGCTGAGCGTGGCGACGTACTTTACGGCAGGACGCCAGGCTAAAAACAATGATGACTCCGCCGCCATGGCGCGCATCGTGTGCGAGCGCTACCTGCGCAACGGTTGCATCACGGGTGTGTTCCTCAACGTGATCAACGTTTACTTTATGTACTCGGCGATTACCGGAACGGGCTTTGGCCTTGGTTTCTAGCTTGTTCTTTTAGGCAACGAGCCTGCACATATATTCAATGGCTGCTGCGAGGCCGCCGCTCGATCGTGGTTTAAAGACCATGTCGGCGGCGGCCTCGTTTTCGTATCCGGCGCCGCGAAGGGCGAGTGCAATGCCGGCTTCTAAAAGGAGCGGCAGGCCGCGTTGGCTGGTTGCGATTACGGCAGCCTGATTGAGCGAGCAGCTATGCGTTTGGCATTGGATGGCAAGTTCACCTTGTGCCGGGCAAGGGACCAGAATGGCGGCGACGCGACTTGATAGCAATGCAAATGCTGTGCGCTCATCGGGCGAAAGGCATTCGGCTTCAACGACGACGAGCTTGGGCGGTGCGCTGTTTGTGCGAAGCGTGGCTCGGTACGTGCGGACCGAAGAACCCGACATAGAAAACTCCTGTGTATTCGGCAAAACGTAAACTATAGTTTACGTTTATGTTCGGCTCCATTTCAAACTCGGCTGCATGGACGAACGTGCGAAACAGATTCTTGGCAGGCGGGTCGAAGAGACACGCAGAGACCTTGGTATCTCCAAGGTTGATTTTTGTGTGGCGACAGGAATCAGTCGACCCTACCTCGACCGAATCGAAGATGGGACGGCAAATTTCACGATCAAGGTTCTATTTAAGATCGCGCCCGCACTCGGCATGACGGTGTCAGAGCTTCTCGAGGGTATCGAATAGGGCGTTCCACCGCTGTATTTGACGCTCTTTGGGCGGGTCCCCCTGGTTGCGATGTGCAAAATCGCGAGTATTCAGCACCTGTTCAGCCGTAGATGGTAGCCCGAGCGGCTGGCGTTGCCTTTTTAACAGTATTTAATCCACACGCTAAATAAAAATGAGGAATAAATATTTACTAGACGGCCCGTTCGTCCTAAAAGTTTGTCTAACAATCAGCCGATTCTGCGCCTCCGGCGGAGAAATTGTAGAATACTCCGATTTTTGCACGGCCCGAGGGGGACCACCTGTCGTTTGAGGCTGCGATAAGTGGAACTGCCTTAGGGATTAGGTCATCGGGATGCGGTCGTGGTTGACTTGGCTGTAGAACAGGCGCTGAATCTCGGCCGCATCACGTGATTGGCCGAGCGCCCACATGGTCTTGGCCACGAGCGTCTCGGTGGTCATGTCGTCGCCGCGCAGAATGCCCGGATGATCGGCGTAAGCACGGCCGACCTCATAAACGCCCAGATCGAGGCCCTCTTCGGGGACCTGCGTGGTCATAACGACGGTACGACCCGAATCGACCCAGCGGAAAATCGCCTCCTGGAATGACTCGCCGGACTCGCCAAACTCGGGAATGCCGCCAATGCCGAAGGTCTCCAGGATTACGGCATCGTAGCTATCGGCAAGGGCGTCGAGGATGCCCGGGTTTACGCCGGGCGTGAGCTTGAGTACAAATACGCGCGGGTCGATGCTGTCGTAGAAACGCACCGGGTTTTCGCCCTGATGCGTGCCGTGAAGCCCGTTGCGCACGATGCGGTCGTTGCGGATATAGGCGATGGGCGGATAGTTGACGCTAATGAACGCGTTAAAGCTCATGGTGCGCTGTTTGCGGGCGCGCGTGCCGGCAATGGCTACGCCGCCAAACACGATTGAGACGTCGTGCGAGTGCTCGTCGAGCGCATAGAGCAGGCTCTGGTACAGGTTGAGCTTGGCGTCGGTAAAGGGATTGCCCATGGGCTTTTGCGAGCCGGTGAGTACGATAGGCTTGGGGCTGTCCTGAATCAGATAGGAAAGCGCCGCCGCGGTGTAGCTCATGGTGTCGGTGCCGTGCAGAATCACGAAGCCGTCGTGGTCGGCATAACCCTCGACGATGACGTCGCGGATACGCATCCAGTCACTGGGGCGCATATTGGTGCTGTCGATGTTCATGGGCTGCACGACGTCGAGCTCGCAGAGGCCCGAGATCTCGGGGACGCTCTGGGCGAGCTCCTCACCGGTCAGGGCGGGGGAGAGGCCGTTGCCGTCCTCGGTCGATGCGATGGTGCCGCCCGTGGCGATGAGAAGGATGCGCTTCATGCTGGTATTCCTATCGTATTTGCCGCCGCAGAGGCGGAGTCGTTCGGCAGTATTGTGGCACAGGGCGTCCAATGTTCAAACGTATTACATCATCTGTAACGTTTGGTAACACTTCAATCGCCGTCAAATAGGGACCAGGTCGTGCGTTTGCCGTGCGCTGATGGCTGCGAGGGACGAGAAACCCCATATAACGTGTACACTATGAAAGCTGTTTTCGTTTATTCGCGCGGGTGGGCACCGGCTCCCCGCCAACAAGAGGGGGAAACCATGGATCAAAAGGCTTCCGCAAAGGTCCTCGTACTCGACTTTGGTGCGCAGTACGGTCAGCTCATTGCCCGTCGCGTCCGCGACCTCAACGTGTATTCCGAGATCGTTCCCTGCGACATCTCGGCCGATGAGATTCGCGAGATGAACGCCTCTGCGCTCATCCTTTCTGGCGGCCCGGCCTCCGTGTACGCCGAGGACGCTCCGTCCATCGATCCCGCCATCTTTGACCTGGGCCTTCCCGTCCTGGGCTTCTGCTACGGCCATCAGATCACGGCCGTGACGCTCGGCGGCAAGGTCGGTCACTCCGAGGTGGGCGAGTACGGCCGCGCCACCATCACGCGTACGGCCGGCGCCAAGCTCTTTAACTCCACGCCTATGGAGCAGACCGTGTGGATGAGCCACCGCGATGCTGTCTCCGAGGTGCCCGAGGGCTTTACCGTTACCGCCAGCACCGACGTGTGCCCGGTCGCTGCGATGGAGTGCCCCGAGCGCAAGATCTTCACCACGCAGTTCCACCCCGAGGTCAAGCACTCCGAGTACGGTCAGCAGCTGCTGAGCAACTTCCTGTTTGAGATCTGCGGCCTGGAGCCCAACTGGAGCATGGACAACCTGGTCGAGACCATGACGGCCGAGTTCCGCGAGAAGGTCGGCGACGACCGCGTGATTCTGGCCCTGTCCGGTGGCGTCGACTCCTCCGTCGTGGCTGCGCTGGGCGCTCGCGCCGTGGGCAAGCAGATGACCTGCGTGTTCATCAACCACGGCCTGCTGCGCAAGGGCGAGCCCGAGCAGGTGGAGGAGGTCTTCACCAAGCAGTTTGACGTCGACTTTATCCACGTCCACGCCGAGGACCGCTATGCCGAGCTTCTGGCCGGCGTGACCGAGCCCGAGGAGAAGCGCCGCATCATCGGCACACAGTTCTGGAAAGAGTTCTTCGCCGTGGCTCAGCAGCTCGAGACCGATGGCAAGCCGGTCAAGTACCTGGCTCAGGGCACCATCTACCCCGACATCATCGAGTCCGGCGCTCGCAAGACGGGCGGCAAGACGGCCACCATCAAGAGCCACCACAACCTGATCCCGTTCCCCGAGGGCGTGCACTTCGACCTTATCGAGCCGCTCGACCACTTCTTTAAGGACGAGGTCCGCGCACTTGGTCTGGCGCTGGGCCTGCCGGGTCACATCGTGTTCCGTCAGCCTTTCCCGGGCCCGGGTCTGGCCATCCGCATCATCGGTGCGGTCGACAAGGAGAAGCTCGAGATTCTCAAAAACGCCGACGCTATCGTGCGCGAGGAGCTCGACGCCTACAACCAGCGTCTGTTTGAGCAGACTGGCGAGCGCAACTCCGAGCACAGCTGCTGGCAGTATTTCGCGGTCCTGCCCGACATTAAGTCCGTTGGCGTAATGGGCGACGAGCGCACCTATCAGCGTCCGATCATCCTGCGTGCCGTCGAGTCCAGCGATGCCATGACCGCCGACTGGGCCAAGCTGCCCTACGACGTGCTGGCCCGCATTTCCGGCCGTATCGTGGCTGAGGTCCCCGGCGCCAACCGCGTGTGCTACGACATCACGTCCAAGCCGCCCGCGACCATCGAGTGGGAATAGAACAGACGTTCGATTCTATGCTATAGTGTTTGCCAATGGGCGCGGCTTCTTACGAATCCGCGCCCATTGCTATACTGGCCTTACGATGACGAGCTGACGATCATAGGCGCCATGCGTGCAT
>UROJ01000141.1 GCA_900549335.1 uncultured Collinsella sp. | reverse complement strand
GTCATCATCTGCGGCATCATCGATGTCATCGTGCGCAACCTCATGAGCGTTCCGTTCTCCGAGCTGCTTATCAAGCTGCTCTCCCCGCTCTTTACCGCTGCAGAAACCTATCCTGGCCTTATCCTTATCCAGGCAGCCACCGCGTTCTTCTGGTTCATCGGTGTCCACGGCCCCTCGATCGTCCAGCCGGGCATCGACCCCATCCGTCTTGCCAACCAGGCCGAGAACCTGCAGGTTCTGCTGGCAGGCGGCCACCCCGCCCACTCCCTCACCTTTAACATGTCGCTCGTGGGTGAGTTCGGAGGCACCGGCGCCACGTTCATCGTGCCGCTTCTGCTGATTCTCTTTATGAAGTCCAAGCAGCTCAAAGCCGTCGGTAAGGCCTCGATTGTTCCTGTTGCCTTCGCCGTCAACGAACCGCTGCTCTTTGGCGCGCCGATGATCCTTAACCCCTACATGCTCATCCCCTTTGTTGCCGCCGGCTGCGTCAACGTGAGTGTTGCCAAGTTCTTTATCGATAACGTGGGCATGAACGGCTTCTCCTTCGTGGTGCCTTGGGCCACCCCTGCCCCCATCGGCATCTTCATCACCACGAACTTCCAGCTTATTGCCCTGGTATTTGTCGCGATCGTCATCTTGCTGGACGCCATCATCTACCTGCCGTTCTTGAAGGCATACGATAAGCTGCTCTGCGACCAGGAGGCCGAGCGCGCTGCCGAGCTGGGTCTTGAGCCCAACGGTGCCGCTGCCATCGCCGCCAAGCCCTCTGCGCCCGCTGTCGAGCAGGCTGCCGCTTCCGTCGAGACGACCGATGCCGCCGCTGACAGCAAGCCTGTCGCTGAACAGTCCGAGCCCGCCGCCGACGCATCCGCTAAGAAGGATGTCGATGGCCTGAAGGTCCTCGTCCTGTGCGCCGGCGCCGGCACCTCTGCCATGCTCGCCAACGCCATCAAGGAAGGTGCCGCGCAGACCGGAGAGAACATCGCTTCCTCCGCAGGTGCCTATGGCCAGCACACTGCCATCATGGATCAGTACGACGTTATCGTGCTTGCCCCGCAGGTTCGTAGCTACTACAACGACATGAAGGCCGACACCGATCGTCTGGGCATTAAGTTGCTCGCCCCGCGCGGTAAGGAATATATCGACCTCACCCGCGACCCCGCCGGCGCCATCAAGTGGCTCCGCGAGAACCTCGACTAGTTCCTCCCTCTATTGGTGCCCGGACCCCCCAGTTTGGGCACCTCTCCCTATTCGTATCCCACAGAAAGGATGACTCATGACCAACCCCATGCAGTTCCCCGACGGCTTTGTGTTTGGCGGCGCCACCGCCGCTTACCAAGTTGAGGGCGAGACCCGCACACACGGCAAGGGCAAAGTGCCCTGGGACGATTTCCTGGCTGCTCAGGGTCGCTTCTCTCCCGACCCCGCAAGCGATTTCTACAACAAGTATCCAGTCGATATCGACCTGTGCCAGCGCTTCGGCATTAACGGCATTCGCGTCTCCATCGCTTGGAGCCGTATCTTCCCCAACGGCACCGGCGAGATTAACCCCGAGGGCGTCGCCTTCTATCACGAGCTTTTTGCCACCTGCAACAAAGCCGGCGTTATCCCCTATGTCACGCTCGATCACTTCGATACGCCCGAGGCCTTCTACCAGGACGGCGGCGAGGGCTTCTTGACGCGCACGACCATCGATGCCTTCGTCGAGTACGCCAAGTTCTGCTTTGCCGAGTTCACCGAGGTCAAGCACTGGTTTACCTTTAACGAGATTCCCGCAACCGCCGAGGGCAGCTTTATCGTCGGCAACTGGCCGCACGGCGAGAAGTATCGCCTGGACAAGGCCTTCCAGCTCATGCACAACATGATGGTGGCCCACGCCAAGGCTGTCGTCGCCTTCCATGAGGGCGGCTTTGAGGGCGAGATCGGCATTGTCCAGAACCTGGAGCCCAAGTATCCCCTCGACCCCAACAATGCCGCCGACTGCGAGGCAGCTCGCATGGCCGACGTCATCAACAACCGCTGGGTACTCGACGCCACCTTCCGCGGCCACTATGCAGCCGACACCATGGAGGCTGCGACCAAACTGGCCCATATCGCCGGCGGCGAGCTCGACGTTCGCGACGATGACATCGCCGCGCTGACCGCCGCGCTCCCCTACAACGATTGCCTGGGTGTCAACACCTACAAGTGCCAGTTCCTGCGTGCCGCAGAGGGCGAAAACGACATCAACCACAATGGCACCGGCGACAAGGGCTCCTCGCGCTGGTTCCTCAAGGGCGTGGGCGAGTCATGCGTGCGCGAAGGCGTACCCACCACCGATTGGGACTGGATTATCTATCCCGAGGGCCTGTACGACCTGTTGCTGCGCATTAAGAACGATTACCCCAACTACAAGAAGATTTACATCACCGAGAACGGCATGGGCTATAAGGACGACTTTGAGGACGGCTTTATCGACGACGCCCCTCGCATCGACTATATGCGCCAGCATCTCGCGTGGATCCTCAAGGCAATCGACGGCGGCGTGAACGTCGACGGCTACTTTGTGTGGTCGCTGCAGGACCAGTTCTCCTGGACCAACGGCTACAACAAGCGCTACGGCCTGTTCTACATCGACTTTGAGACCCAGAAGCGCTATCCCAAGGCGAGCGCGTACTGGTACAAGAACGTCGCGGAGACCGGTCTGCTCATGGCCTAGTTTCCGCCGCATACCCCCCCCTGTCGGCCGCATGCGAATCCCTCCACGGGTTCGCATGCGGCCTTTTTGTTTTGAGTGGCCCGTTTGTCTCAATCTGTAACATCTAGCAGGGATTTTCGGCCCTACCTGTTACAGATCAAGACAAACGAGCGGCCCGAACTTTAAGATCTCGATCTGTAACACGTAACCGAGTATTTCGGCCCTACCTGTTACAGATCGAGACAAACGGGTAGCCAGAAGCAGAATATCTCGATCTGTAACATCTAACCCGGTTTTCTACTCCCAACTGTTACAGATTGAGATAATTCGACGACGCCGACGTTTTACTATACCGTGGTACAATTGTGTCCCAACGCAAAGGAGGTACCCATGTCAGCTTGTGTGCCCGTCCGAGATATGAAGGACACTGCTGCATTCACCACGCTTGTTGAGTCTGAGCGCGACGTCACCGTAACTAAGAACGGCTACGAGGCCATGCACTGCATCAGCAGCGACCAGTATCGCCTCATGCAAGAAGAAATCGCCAAGGCAAAACTGCTGTCTCGTATGATGTTGGCAGAAGACGAAATATCGCAAGGCGACTACAGTGACTACGAATCCTTCGCGGCTTCGATACGAGACAAATATGACCTATAACGTCGTAATCCTCAAAAGCGCGCGATATGAGTATGAGAGTATTGTCGGATACCTTGCTCAAATCCTCAAGAATCCGCGTGCAGCAGGCAATTTTGTCGCCGAGTTTGAATATCAGCTTGACCTGCTTCGCGAGCAGCCGCTTTTACGTCCCCTCTCGCACATGCAAGAGCTGGCGACACGTAATTACCGATCGTTTCCCGTCAACAACTACGTGTGTCTATACAAGTTTGAGCACGAAACAATCTATATCGCCCACATCTTTCATCAGTCACAGGACTACGCCCGCCTGGTCTAGCCCACAAGCTGAATATTTGTTTTGAATCAATGCGTTGATAAGGCGCACCTTGATCAAAATCTCTTTGATGCATGCGCCACGAGCAAATCGAGTTCTATCTTCGTGGGATTTGGCAAGGGCGAGCCAACGTCCCGCTCGGACCCAAAGGAAGCAGAGTCATTTGCATCGTCGACCTAGCGGAGATGACCTTTGGGGCTTATAGGACAAAATGCGTGTCCCGATAGGACGTCCGTTTCCATCCATTAATCCAGCCAGAATGGGCGACGGGTCCCCGTGGTGGAGATCCTCCCACACGGCCCCGTCGATCTGCTCCGACCCTCCGTCCTCGCGTCCCCCGAGTGCGCGCGGCACCACCGGAACGCCGCCTTCGCGCGCTTGGCCGACGCCAGCCCCCGGTGGTTGCGCAGGACGGCACCCGGCTGCGAGTTCGCTCCTCCCTCGGTCACGTCCTGCCGCTGCGCGCCGCAGCGGGGGCGATAGGCAACCGGGCACGCATTCTGTCCGGGCGGTCAAAAGCGGGTACGGAATCTAAACGGCTGAAAAAGGGGCATCGACCTGCGCCGATGCCCCAACGTGGGCACACATTTTGACCTATAAGCCACCTTTGGTCACATAGATGGAAGGCAGTTTGTCGGTGACTCGGAGAGCGCCAATGCGATTTCACGACGGTTGCGCTCATTGTCTCAATTAGATACTCAACGAAATACGGCCCCGCAGCTCAATAAGCTGCGGGGCCGTACCATACACCGACGAATCAACGACGAAGTGCATCCACTATTTGGCCAGCTCCTGAACGATCCAGTCAATTGCACCTTCGGGATCGTTGGTAAGGTCGATATACTGCTTGCCCCT
>UROJ01000140.1 GCA_900549335.1 uncultured Collinsella sp. | reverse complement strand
CTCCGCCCAACAAACCCAATCGAGCACCGATCAAAACCGCGATCAATCTTACCCCGTCACACGCACCGGGCGCCCCACGGCAATCGGGCAAATGGATTTTGGGCCACAGGCACTAAAACGCTAACTCTCCCAGCCGGCGCGAATGGTTGTTACGACATCGCCCAGGCGCTGGCCGAGGGCTGCCAAGTGTTCAAGCACCTCGCTGGGCGAGGCGCCGTTGAGAATGCACGTGAGGGCATATGAGGCCAAGAAGATTGCCGCGAGCCCCAACGGGATCAGTACGATCATCGCCAGCGAACGCAGGCGCTGGACCCAACGACGGCGACACGCACGACGCTTGTCGAACGCGAGCTCCTGGGCATATGAATCCTGCTGTACGGAATAGGTCTCTGGGGCCACCTCGCCCACGGGCGCGGCGTTTTGCGCAGGAGGCTGGCCAGCCATCCCCTGCATTTGCATCTCCATAAGCCGTTGCTGTTGGCGCAACATGCGCTCGGCTTGTTGCTGCGGGGTCTCAAGAAACAGATCCATGTTGGCCTCCTCAATCGGAGCATTCGACGCTTGCGCCCAGCATCCCGCACCATCGCGACCGCGGCAACGAAATCCGTGACAATAGCCGCAAAGATTCTTTGGTCAGAAAACTGTCGAAAAGCTCAACAACTCCCCTACCAGCACTTTCTTTGAGCTTTTTTCGCCAGCAATTTTATGGCCCTCCGCCCTTGCGTCATCCGACCGAAACCTAACCAAAAGCTTGACGAAAAGTGTGGAGACAAGGACCACAAAAAACGTGCCGCCCAAAAGGGCGGCACGCAAACTTAATTATCAGCTTTTCTGTAGTGAGCACGTGGCGACCCAACGCCGGGGCGCGGGGCGGGGAGATACCTTTGCCTCGCGCGACCCTGCAAAGCCGTGAGCGAGAGGGAAAGGCATCTCCCCGCCCCGCGCCCCGCGGTCGGTGAGGACAGACTACATGCCCGCGAGACCGCGGGCGGCGGTGGCGCACATAAACGCCAAGGCTAAAATCACGAGCGAGCCCGCAATGTCTGCCAGCACGCCCATTGCACGACGCTCAAACAACCAGCTCTCAAAGTGCGGGGCGACGTTGCGCCAAACACGCCACAGCAAGATGCCCATACCGATGACGCCTGGGATATTGAGCAGTAGGATCTCGGAGCACAAAAGACCGATCAGGTTGCCGGCGGCAAAACCAGCGTCGCCCTCGCAGTATTTGCGATAAATCATGTACAACATGTACGCCACAAACGGCTGCAGGCACGCAGAGATAAACGTAACCACCATCGAGGGGTCCTGAGAAAAGACATCGGTGAGTTTATCGACACTCGTGGCATCTTTCGAAGCCAAGAACAAGCCAATGACCACCACGGGCACCACGCCCAAGATAACCTCGACCAGAGTAAACAACTTAGCAGTCAGATCCTCGCTAGCCGTATTGAGGTGAGGCGCCCACTCAGGATGAGCATGCGCGCCAACCTTCTTGTCCTTCTCGACACGATCGACCTTTTTACCCTCGGCAACCCGACGACCAGGATCCTTGCGAGTTCCCGCCGCAGCAACCCGAGCCCGAGACTTCTTACCCATACAAAAACACCCCATCAGGTAGTAGATAAACTAAAAGTCGCCACCCAGTGTACCCCACCCATGAACGGTGCCGTCCCAACCAGTCCCCATACAAAAACGTGCCGCCCCAAAAGGGGCGGCACACAAACTTCTAATCAGCTTTTCAGTAACGAGCACGCGACGACCCAACGCCGGGGCGCAGGGCGGGGAGATGCCTTTCCCTCGCGCGACTCTGCGAAGCCGTGAGCGAGAGGGAAAGGCATCTCCCCGCCCTGCGCCCCGCAGCAGTCAGCGCCACGCGCTAGTAGTTCACCACCTGCTCCTCAAAGTACGCCTTCGGGTGGTTACACACCGGGCACACCTCAGGCGCCTCGGCACCAACGTGCAGGTGCCCGCAGTTCAGGCACTTCCACACCTTTACGCCCTCACGCTCAAACACCTCGCCCGACTCGATGCGCTCGACGAGTTTGTTGTAGCGCTCCTCGTGGGCCTTCTCGACGGCGGCGACGCCACGGAACTTCTCGGCGATCTCGACAAAGCCCTCCTCCTCGGCGGTCTTGGCGAACTCGTCGTACATCGTGGTCCACTCGTAGTTCTCGCCCGCAGCGGCGTCGCGCAGGTTGTCCAGAGTGCCCGGAACGGCGCCGTCGTGCAGATACTTAAACCACAGCTTGGCGTGCTCGGACTCGTTGCCCGCCGTCTCGGCAAAAATATTCGAGATCTGAACGTAGCCGTCCTTTTTGGCCTTGGATGCATAGTAGCGATACTTGGTGTGTGCCTGGGACTCACCGGCAAAAGCGGTCTCGAGGTTCTTCTTGGTTTGGGAATTCTCAAAATCCATAGGTGTACTTCCCTTCAACGCATGCCGCCCACAGACTTTGAGCGGCCTTGCTTTAAGGATGCCCTCATGCCGAGAATTTAAACCTTACAATCCCGTTCTTCAGATTCGAGTGAGCTACACACTCAGCCAACGATCGCCCTCGGAGCCGCAAAAGCCCTCGCGCTCCAGATCGGCAAGAATGCTTGTGACCAGCTCGCGCTCGACCGGCTCTCGGCCGGCTGCCGTCTCCATCTCGTTAACGCCTGCAACGGCTTCATCGAGCGTAATACCTGCCGGTTGCCCATCGCGCGCCGCCAGCAGCATGCGCACAATGTGGGCGCGCTTTTGGCGACGCGAGCCCTCGAACTTGGACTGACGACTATAGCCCGCCGAGCGCCTGGACGGATTGGGCAGCGTCTTCTTAAGATACGCGCCATAATCTAGCAGCGCGTAATACCACGCGCGCGGCGTGTCGGCATCGTCTTGAGGCACGGCAAAGGGCGCGATCTCATCCGCCACCGCACCGGGGGCCGCCGGACAGGCGGCTTGAATCAGCGGCACCAGCTCGCGATCGGGAACAGCCGGCACATCGGGAAAGAAATGATGCAAAAAGACCGTGCGCACGTTGGTCTCTAGATACACACCCGGAAGATCAAACGCAAACGACCGGATACCCTGCGCCGTTGCCGGGCCAATACCAGGCAGAGCGACCAAGTCACGCGTCTCACGCGGAAACTCCCCGTCCCAGTCCTCTACAACGCGCTGAGCGGCCCCGTGAAGCGCCAGAGCGCGTCGGTTGTAGCCCATGCCCTGCCAAGCGTCCAAAACATCGGAAGGCGCGGCCTGGGCAAGCGCCTGCACAGTCGGAAAACGATCGAGCCACACCGGCATGCGCGCCTCCACACGCGGCACCTGTGTTTGCTGCAGCATGACCTCGGAAAGCCAAATGATGTACGGGTCACGCGTACGGCGCCACGGAAGGTCGCGATAACGCAGGACCCCTTCCGAACGAATCATCGAACGAAAGGGGTCCTGAATCATGGCTATGCTCCTTATGCGGCGTTATTCCTCCCGGTAAGCGCACGCGCAGGTGGCGTACTCGGGAAACGCTTCGCGGTCGGCGAACTTGGGATCGACGGCCGGGAACTGGCGGTGAGCGACGATGTCGCCGAGCGAAACGGAATCGAGGTAGTCGCGCATCAACGCCTGGGCTCCGGCCCACAGGGGATGATAGCAGCACGTGCCCATGCGCGCACAGTCACCATCGGGCGCGGTGCAATCGTTCATAACCATAGGGCCCTGAACGGCCTCGACGACCTGGCGGATAGTAACGTCGTCCGGACTGACCTTGAGACGCATGCCACCGTGGACGCCACGCAGGCTCTCCACAATACCGGCCTGGACCAAACCGTGCTGAATCGAGCGGGCAAACGAATACGGGACATTGACCTCTTCGGCAGCGGTGCGAACAGAAAGCAAACGCTCCGGATCCTCGGCAAGCATCGCCAGCATGCGAAGGGCGTAATCAGTCTTCCTCGATATGTCCATTTTCCCCCTTTCAAGGAATACGAACAGCTCGAACGAGCTCCGGGGCCGAGCTTGTGTCGAGACGCTAAATGACCGCCAGGACATCCAAATGGTAAATCGGATATCCACTGAGTGCCGCGCTTGGAGCGAAATGCATCAAATGCGGCGCACAGTGCAATTTAGTATAACCTAACCCCCTGTCTCGTTGAACAGGTGTTGCGCAACAAAGCTGTTGTTCAGACAGATATACTTATTAGATTTTACTTTCGTTCCCGAAGGCGCGGGGATTCTGGGCGAAGATGCACCGGGGCGATCGTTCTATCGAAACAAAGTGCATCAAACGCAAAAAGCCACGTCCGAAGACGTGGCTTTAATTGCGTTGGCGGGAAGTACGGGGCTCGAACCCGCGACCTCCGACGTGACAGGCCGGCGCTCTAACCAAACTGAGCTAACTCCCCAGACAGACGTTCGCGTTTGTTTCCGCTCGCGTGCGCTGCGGGGATTAGTATACACAGAAGTCTGTCCGCCGCGCAACAACTTTTTTGAAAAAATTTTTCGGGGCCATCCGGGAGGGTCTCCGGGGCCTGTCTCTTATACACATCTCCG
>UROJ01000139.1 GCA_900549335.1 uncultured Collinsella sp. | reverse complement strand
AGCGAGAAGTCAATATCGCTTTCGGCCTTCCACTCCGCGCACTTGTCGTTCATGCGCTGCATGACGGCCATGGCAAAGGGCGTGCCCTCCTTCTCGGTGTGGCTGTGGCCCGTCATGTACTTGACGCACTCGTACAGGCCGGCATAACCCAGACTAATGGTGGAGTAACCGCCCACGAGCAGCTTGTCGATCGTCTCGCCCTTCTTCAGGCGGGCGAGGGCGCCGTACTGCCAAAGAATCGGTGCGGCATCCGAAAGCGTACCCATCAGACGCTCATGACGGCACAGCAGGGCGCGGTGGCACAGCTCAAGGCGCTCGTCGAAGATCTTCCAGAACTTGTCCATGTCCTGATGCGAGCTCAGCGCGACATCGGGCAGGTTGATGGTCACAACGCCCTGGTTAAAGCGACCGTAGTACTTGGGCTTGTTCGGGTCATAGTTCAGCGCGTTGGCCACGTTGTTAAATCCGTTACCGGAGCGATCGGGCGTCAGGAAGCTGCGGCAACCCATGCAGGTATAGCAGTCGCCGTTGCCCGCGGTCTCGCCCTTCGACAGCTTGAGCTCGCGCATCTTCTTCTCGGAGATGTAGTCGGGCACCATGCGCTTGGCGGTGCACTTAGCGGCCAGCTGAGTCAGGTAGAAGTACGGGGAATTCTCGTGAACGTTATCGTCCTCGAGTACATAGATGAGCTTGGGGAATGCCGGGGTAATCCACACGCCGGCCTCGTTCTTAACGCCCTCATAGCGCTGGCGAAGCGTCTCCTCCACGATCATGGCAAGGTCGTGCTTCTCCTGAGGCGTACGGGCCTCGTTAAGATACATAAAGACCGTCACGAACGGCGCCTGGCCGTTCGTGGTCATAAGGGTCACGACCTGATACTGGATCGTCTGGACGCCGCGACGAATCTCGTCACGCAGGCGATCCTCAACAACCTCGCGGACCTTTTCGGGAGATGCGGAAACACCGAGCTCCTCGAGCTCGCGGGCGACCTCGCCGCGAATCTTTTGACGGCTCACCTCGACGAACGGGGCAAGATGGGTCAGCGAAATCGACTGGCCACCGTACTGGGAGGAAGCAACCTGGGCGATGATCTGCGTCGCGATGTTGCAGGCGGTCGAGAAGCTGTGCGGCTTCTCAATCAGCGTACCCGAGATAACAGTACCGTTCTGGAGCATATCCTCCAGGTTCACCAGGTCGCAGTTATGCATGTGCTGGGCAAAGTAGTCCGAATCATGGAAGTGAATCAGACCCTCATTGTGAGCATCCACAATCTCCTGGGGCAGCAGCACACGCTGGGTCAGGTCCTTGGAGATCTCGCCGGCCATGTAGTCACGCTGAACGGAATTGACGGTCGGGTTCTTGTTGGAGTTCTCCTGCTTGACCTCTTCGTTGTTGCACTCAATCAGCGACAGAATCTTGTCGTCGGTCGTGTTCTTCTGGCGCTTCAGGCTCTGAACATAGCGATAGATGATGTAATGGCGAGCGACCTCGTAGCAGTCGAGGCGCATGATCTCGTCCTCGACCAGATCCTGAATCTCCTCGACCGACACGGTGTGGCCCGCGTTCTCGCATGCCTCGGCGACGTTTTGCGCCGCGTAAACCACCTGGCGGTCGGTAAGACGAGAGCTCTCCTCGACCTCCAAGTTTGCGGCGCGGATGGCATTGACGATCTTATCGATGTCAAAGACAACCTCGGTGCCGCTGCGCTTGATGATCTTCATCCTCTTGCCTCTTTCGCGTCGTAGCCTCATCGCGCTTCAGAGCCAAACGATACCCGGCAGGGCTTGCCCCTGTCTTGCGGCGCCGTCGCGCAATCTGTGTTCTCGATAACCATAGGCCCTCATGCGGACAATCCTCGCAGCCAATCAAGGGGCTCAAAGATCTATCCAAATGGGGCGAATAAGGTTCTCGTTCTCTGTCCGCCATCTATCATACGACAAAGAGGCATCTATATCCTGTATTCTTTTTTTAGGTCAAACACAACATATAGTGTTTCAGCAGGTCAAAGCAATTAGTCATTTTGCAGACGCATTAATTTTGAGGGGTTCTTGGCAAGTCGGTAAAACGTTACCAACACGGCTACCTGCATGGCAGTTATAAAACCCCCTTAGTCAAGCCGCCGACAAATCCTACCAAAACCAAGCCGCTCACGCCAAAAGAATCCAAAAGATTGTCCTTGACCAACATGTTGCGGTCACGATCAGCCAGGACGTATGCAATCTGCCGGCACCTCTACGGGATGTGAAGACCATCGCGTACAGACCTTGGATCAATATTTGGTGGCTTATTTGGCGGCGTGCTTGGTGACAAAAATAAAACAGCCCAGAGGACATAGCCTCTGAGCTGCGAACATTTGGTGGGCGTTAGAAGATTTGAACTTCTGACCTCTTCCGTGTCAGGGAAGCGCTCTCCCCCTGAGCTAAACGCCCAAATGGAGCGGACAACGGGGCTCGAACCCGCGACCCCAACCTTGGCAAGGTTGTGCTCTACCAACTGAGCCATGTCCGCCTGCAAGGATTTAATATACGGGATGATCCACCCAAATGCAAGAACTTTTTTTGAAAAGTTTTGCGACGCCCTCGCGAACCTCACGAAGACATCAGCCACCACGGAAAGCGCAGGCAAACGCAAACTCGCCGCAAGAGGCTCCTATATCTCACCGAGCATGATCCAGGCGGAGCTGTCCTGCGCGAGCCTGCCGTCTACAAGCGGTGATGAGGTGAGCAGGACCCTGCCCGCCGGCAGCTCCACGGGTGCTGCACCGAAGTTCGTCACACACGCCCATCCGTTGTCGCGGCGATAGGCGATGACGCCGCCCTCAGCGCCCTCGGCACCATCCGCAAGGCCGGTGCGCCCGTCAAGATCGAGCCACGCGAGATCGTTGGCGCACCCGCGCAGCTTGCGCCGCAGCCAGAGGACGTCACGATAGAGCGCAAGCATCGATGTCGGGTCCGCTTCTTCCCTATCGGCAGCGTAATCGGAAAACCATGCAGGCTGCGGCAGATGGGGCGCCGCATCGGCGTCCGCCGGTGAAAACCCAAACGATCCGCCCTGCGCGGGATCGTCCGCCGCCACCCACGGCAGGGGCACGCGGCAGCCGTCGCGCCCCTTCTCGCGCTTCGGTCCGTGCGTATTGGTCGCAGTAGGATCTTCGAGTGCAGCCCACGGGATGTCAGCCACCTCAAAAAGGCCGAGCTCCTCACCCTGATACACGTATGCCGAGCCCGGAAGCGCCAGCTCGAGCAAAAGGGCCGCCCGCGCGCGGCGCTCGCCGAGTTCACGGTCCTCGTCATAAGACGACCCGTCGCGTAAGAGCCAGTCGAGCGCAATCTGGTGGTAGCGCGTCGCCTTGATCTGCGGCAGGGCATAGCGCGTCGCCACGCGCGGCACGTCGTGGTTGGAGAGCACCCAGGTCGAGGCGGAATCGGATTCTATGGCTGCCTTCAAGCCCTCCTCGATTGCAGCGTGCATGTCATCATAGGTCCAAGTGGCCTTGGCGAACTCAAAGTTAAATGTCTGACCAAGCTCGCTGGGACGCGCGTAGAGATACTGACGCTCGGGCAGCACCCACGCCTCGGCAACGGCGCTGCGCG
The DNA here is from genome assembly GCA_900549335.1 of uncultured Collinsella sp. Classification (GTDB taxonomy): domain Bacteria; phylum Actinomycetota; class Coriobacteriia; order Coriobacteriales; family Coriobacteriaceae; genus Collinsella. The sequence continues at coordinate 1,023 of UROJ01000139.1, read as the reverse complement.
GCGGATCATAGCGGTCGAACACGCGACGCCACTCGCGATAGATCTCGTGGACCTCGTTGCGATCCCACAGCGGATGGGTGCCGTCGTCAACCATGTCATCGCCCTCGGCGAGATGCCACCGGTCGAGGTCATCGCGGTCGAGATCCTTGGCAAGACCGTGCGCCACATCAATGCGAAAGCCATCGACGCCTCGATCGCTCCAAAACGCCAGGACGTCGCAAAAGAACGCATGAACCTCGGGGCACGACCAGTCAAAGTCCGGCTGCTCGGGCGTAAACATGTGCAGATACCACTGACCGTCCGCGACACGCGTCCAGGCGGGGCCGCCAAAGTTGGCATTCCAATTGGTGGGAGGCAGCTCGCCATGTTCGCCGCGACCATCGCGGAAGATATAGCGGGCGCGCTCGGGCGATCCGGGGCCGGCGGCAAGAGCGGCCTTGAACCAGGGGTGCTGGTTGGATGAATGGTTGGGCACGATGTCGACGATGACCTTGATGCCGCGCACGTGAGCCGCAGCGATCATGTCATCGAAGTCGTCAAGCGAGCCGAGCCGTGGGTCGACATCGCAGTAGTCCGCCACATCATAGCCGCCATCGACAAGAGGCGATGGGTAAAACGGACTCAGCCAGATGGCCTCGATACCCAGCCGCTCAAGATAGTCCATCTGCTGGGTAATGCCCGCGATATCGCCCAGACCCGAACCAGTCGAATCCTTAAACGAGCGCGGGTAGATCTGATAGATCGCGGCATCGGACATCCATGAGCGCGACGAGGACTTTTCTGTAGCCATGGGACATATCTCCCTTGCAACGAGGTTATGCGAGATGCCCACGATGATACGCCCAAAGCGGACATTCGCGACAAACAACGCCACAGCCACGTCCCAAAACGCTCGCTCCCTCTCGGGTTCGAGCCCATGCGATGGGTACGAAAAAGCCCGGCTACCGTAGTAGTCGGGCTGCTGCGTTTGGAGCGGACAACGGGGCTCGAACCCGCGACCCCAACCTTGGCAAGGTTGTGCTC
>UROJ01000138.1 GCA_900549335.1 uncultured Collinsella sp. | reverse complement strand
GCATATTACTTGGACGCGAGGCGCATCGGCCTTTGCAACACAGCCCGTGGGCGCCGCAGGCTGTGGTCCGGCATCGTTTAGCGTAAGCAACAACGGCAGGTGCGTACTCTATGTAGAGAACACCGATGGCAAGGTGGGGCAAACCTACGACGAGGAAGGCAACCCGGTAGCAGTGATGGGCAAGCACTTCCGCATCTTCGCCAGCGCCTTGGCAGGCGATCTGTTCACAGAGCCGTTCGTGATGTGCGAGCTGGACCATCCCGTCGATCAGATAACGACATTTTTGACGTCGGGAGGCATGCTCTCCGCGCTCGCCACGCACATTGTGAGCGCGGAGAAGAGCGAGGCAGAGCTGCACGGCATCGAAGTGCCCTTGGTGGCGTGTGCCACTCCGACGGGCGCGGTCGCTACCTCAGGCGCGGTGGTGCCCGGAGCAGCAGGCGAATCCTTCATGGTCACGGTGCGAAACGACGGCAACACTTTGCTGACCGCCGGCACGATCGATCTGTACCGAGAGGGCTCCAGCCAGCCGTTCTCCAGCGCATCCATCGGATTCGGAGCGAACGCACGCATGGCTTCGATCTACGATCCAGAGCTTGCCGAAGATACTTCGGCCAACGACATGGCACACATAAAGTACGCGCTCGAGACGCTGGGCGCGCGTTTTGCAACGCACCCGCTGGTTGCCGACAACGGCAACGCCGTGCTGGCACCGGGTTGCACGGCACAGTTCCGCATGAGCTTCGCCATCCCCGAGAGTTGGAGCGACGAAGTGGGCAAACGCGTAACGCTGTATGCGAAGGCACGTAATCTGGTGGCGCTCGATCCCGTGACGCTCGAGGAAATCCGACCCGGCGCAAACTCGACGCTGGGTGCCGTACTGCACGAGCTTCATATGCCCGACGCGGTATGCGAACGCTCAGAAGTGCAGGTCGGCGTATGCGACAGCGCGGATACGACAGGACTTCACGACGCCCCAATGACAGCAGACGGCGATGGTGGCTCGAGTGGCAGCGGTACTGACGAGGGCGGCGGCTCCGGCGGAAGCAGCTCCGGCAGCGGCAAGGACCACGGCAATAACAAGCGCTCCGGAAAAGCGGGCGCGCTCGCCGGCACGGGCGACAGCAACGTCCCCCTAACCGCAGCCGCAGCAGCACTCGCCGCAGCTGGTGCCGGCCTTGTCGCCTACAGCGTCCGCCGCACGGCGCTCGAAAAAGGCACCGCCAATGAGGTCAATTCGGATAGGCCTCGCTAGCTCCTAGTTACTTTTGCGAGAGACGCCGCCTCGGCTCATCGAACACCAAAAAGGGCTGGCCCCGATAACTCGGAGCCAGCCCTGAGTCGCCTGACGTAAGAATCGCGGCGTTACTTGAGCTTCAGTGCCTCCATCATGGGCACGGCGGCGTCCCAATCGATCTTCCAGCCAATCGACACGCGGACGGTTTCACCCGTTGCGGGAGCCGTCGCAAACAGTGTATGGCCGTTGTCGGGACCGGTAAAGCGCAGCCACGTTATGCCGTTGTACTCGACCTGGTCGGTTGTTGTCTCCTTGCCTTCGTAGACCTGCTCTAGACTTGCAACCTCTTCCTCCGGCGAGCACGGGAAGATGCTGATGTTCAGGCGTCCTCCAGTCTCGTCGTGGAAGAAGTTTGCCTTTTCGCGCTCTTCGTCGGACGAATCCAGCGTGTACCCATCGGCCGCCTCGATGCTGTACGATGCGCAGTCGATGCCCGTTAAATCTGCCTTCTCGCCAGAATCGGCCACGCCGCCGGCCGCCTTGAACTCCTTGGTCTCGCATCCCGTGGTGTCAAAGTGCATGGCCTCATGATTCTTGGCGGGGGCGTAAGCGTCTACGAACTCGACAGTGATGGGCCCGTAGTACGCCGTCTTGGGAGCCCAGAAATACACGTACTCAACGGTCTCGCCCGGGCCGATATCTGGCCTCTTGGAAAGATCGATGCCCTCGTGAAGCTCATCGGGAGCCTCGCTTGCAACGTAGTCGAGCACGGCCGCCTTGCCGGAAGTAAACAACGGGTCGCCTGCCTCAAGATCGCCCTGGGCAGCATGCACGTTAAATGAACTGAACGTCCTGTTCTTTGTGTTGTTGTTGGTAATCTTGATGTGCAGGTAAAAGCCGTCCTGCTTCTTGGCATCACCGCGATAGAACGTACCGTGAGCCATCGACTCATAGGTAATGCCAGCCACCTCGACCGTCTGCGAATCATAGGCCTTGGGCTTCTCGGCCTTCTCCTGTGCAGGCGCACTGCTACCCGAGCTGCCGGCCGAACCGCTCGGAGCGCCACCGCCACAGCCTGCCACCGTGCACGCCAGCACGGCCGAAAGCGTCACAGTGGGAATTCCTAACAGCAGTTTCTTTGTCATGGGCCTCATCATTCTCACCGCTCCTTTCGGCTTGCAGCTCATCCGTTGCCCGAGGCCTTCGCCGTCCCCGTGGCATCGGCTTCCACTATGAGCGTATGACGAAACACGGCGCGGGCGAAGTGACCCACGGCCCAAATAACGACCCGCCAGCGTTCCTTATGGGCCAAAGGGACTCGCACACGCACGCCCGTGGCCCATAAAACGAGACGCTTGTCCCAATGTTCGATTCGATCCATCCGCAAACAAGGTAGGGCGCCTCCAGCCGCCTTCAAACCTACTCGGGCAGAATCAACTCGGTCTTGTCCGAGTTAACGCCGTTCCATCAAATTCCGAACGATTGTTCGATGGATTTCGTGTTGGTTGGAATCGCCTATGGGCCGGGCTATGCTACCTTGACTATCTATATGACTTAAACGCAGCAAAGGAGCATCGAGAGAGCGAGTATGGCAAAAAACACCGCAAACTATGGTAACGACAGTATCCGCCAGCTCAAGGACGAGGAGCGCGTACGCCTGCGCCCCGCCGTCATCTTTGGCTCGGACGGGCTCGACGGCTGCGCGCATGCTGCCTTCGAGATCCTGTCCAACGCCGTTGACGAGGCGCGCCAGGGCTACGGCAAACTCATCACCCTTACCGCCTTTCGCGATGGCTCCATTCAGGTAGAGGACAACGGCCGCGGCTGCCCGCTCGACTGGAACCCTTCCGAGAAGCGCTTCAACTGGGAGCTCGTCTTCTGCGAGCTCTACGCCGGCGGCAAATACAACAACAACCAGGGTGGCGACTACGACTTCTCGCTCGGCACCAACGGCCTGGGCTCCTGCGCGACCCAGTACGCCTCCGAGTACATGGACGTCACCGTCTGGCGTGACGGTAACAAGTACTCCTTACACTTTAAGAAGGGCAAGGTCGTCGGCGCCAAGAAGAAGGCGCTCGAGATTGAGCCCAGCGACGAGAACCGCACCGGCACCACCATCAAGTGGCGCCCCGATCTTGAGGTCTTTACCTCGATCAGCATTCCCCACGATTGGTATCGCGAGACCATGCGCCGCCAGGCCGTGGTCAACGCCAACGTTACCTTCCGCCTGCGCATCGAGGGCGACGATGGCGAGTTTTCCGAAGAGGACTTTTGCTACCCCAAGGGCATCGAGGACTACGTGCTCGAGAAGGTCGGTACCGACTACCTTACCGAGCCCTTCTTTATCGAGGCCGACCGCCGCGGTCGCGACCGCGAGGACCTGCCCGACTACAACGTAAAGATCACCGCGTGCATGTGCTTCTCGCGCACCTTCATGATGCAGGAGTATTACCACAACTCATCTTGGCTCGAAAACGGCGGTTCGCCCGAGAAGGCCGCCCGCAGCGCTCTGACCAGCGCCATCGATGCCTACATCAAGCAACAGGGCAAATACAACAAAAACGAGAGCGGCATTAAGTGGCAGGACGTCCAGGACTGTCTGGTGCTGGTGACCAACTGCTTCTCCACTCAGACGTCCTACGAAAACCAGACCAAGAAGGCCATTAACAACCGCTTTATCCAGCAGGCTATGACGGCCTTCTTTAAAGAGCGCCTCTCGACCTACTTGATCGAGAACAAGGACGCCGCCAATAAGATCATGGAGCAGGTGCTCATCAACAAGCGCTCGCGCGAGAATGCCGAAAAGACGCGCCAGAGCATCAAGACCAACCTGCAGCAAAAGACCGACATGGCCAACCGCGTGCAAAAGTTCATCGATTGCCGCTCCAAGGACAAGAGCCGCCGCGAGATCTACATCGTAGAGGGTGACTCGGCAGCAGGCGCCATTCGCACCTCGCGCGATGCCGAGTTCCAGGGCGTTATGCCCGTCCGCGGTAAGATCCTCAACTGCCTAAAGGAAGATTATCCGCGCATCTTTAAGTCCGACATCATCATGGACCTCATGCGCGTGCTGGGCTGCGGCGTGGAGATCAAGGACAAGCGCATCAAGAACCTTGGTGCCTTTGACCTGGACAACCTCAATTGGAACAAGGTCATCATCTGTACGGACGCCGACGTCGACGGTTATCACATCCGCACGCTCGTGCTCACCATGCTCTATCGCCTGGTGCCCACACTTATCGACGAGGGTTACGTGTATATCGCCGAGTCGCCGCTCTACGAGATCAACTGCAAAGAGAAGACCTACTTTGCCTACACTGAGCTCGAGAAGAACGGCATCCTCAAGGAGATTGGCGACCAGAAGTGCTCGATCAACCGCTCCAAGGG
>UROJ01000137.1 GCA_900549335.1 uncultured Collinsella sp. | reverse complement strand
GCTCTGATACCATGGTTTCACCGATTGGGACCAAGGCATCCGAGGAGCAGTGTTATATGGGAACTTATCATAGTACACGAGGACGCACTTTATCGTGCTCAAGTAAGGTGGCAATCCGTACCGGCATCGCTCCCGACGGGGGTCTGTTTGTCTCGGACGAGCTCGGCACCCAGCAGGTCGATATCAGCTCGCTTGCAGATAAATCGTACTTTGAAATCGCTCAAGATGTGTTGGGAATGTTACTGAATGATTACACGGCCGAAGAAATTTCGGCGTGTGTCGACGAAGCATACCGCGGCACGTTCGCGAGTGAAGAGGTTACGCCGCTCGTCAAACTCGACGCTGCGCCGGGCGCTGACGCCCCTCAGACCTATGTGATGGAGCTCTTTGGCGGCCCCACGAGCGCCTTTAAGGATGTCGCCCTGCAAATGCTTCCCCGTCTCATGGCCCGCACTTCCGCCAAGGACGGCGGCTCCGAGCGCATCATGATCGTCACTGCCACGTCGGGCGACACCGGCAAGGCCGCACTCGCCGGTTTTGCCGACGCTCCGGGCACAGGCATCACCGTCTTTTATCCCGAGGGCAAGGTTAGCCGCGTCCAGAACCTGCAGATGTCCACGCAGGAGGGCGACAACGTCGCCGTCTGCGGCATCCGCGGCAACTTTGACGACGCCCAGAGCGCCGTCAAGCGCATCTTTGCCGATAAGGAGCTTGCCGAGCGCCTGGAAGCCGCCGGCACGGTGCTTTCGAGCGCCAACTCTATCAATGTCGGCCGTCTGGTACCGCAGGTCGTCTACTACTTTGCCGCCTATACGCAGCTGCTGCGCGCCGGCGCTATCGAGGCTGGCGACGCCGTAGAGTTCTGTGTGCCCACCGGCAACTTTGGCGATATCTTGGCCGGCTACTACGCCAAGCGCATGGGCCTGCCCGTCGCCAAGCTCATCGTCGCGAGCGACAAGAACAACGTGCTTGCCGACTTCCTGACCACCGGCGTCTACGACCGTAACCGCCCGTTCTTCACGACCATCTCGCCGTCGATGGACATCCTCATCAGCTCTAACCTGGAGCGCATGCTGTACTTCCTGTCCGATGGCGACTGCGAACTCGTTGCCGGCCTTATGGAGCAGTTGGCACAGACCGGTCGCTACGAGGTACCCGCCGAGCTGCTGGCCAAGATTCAGAGCGTCTTTGGCTGCGGCTGGGCCAGCGAGGACGAGGTCCGCGCTGCCATCAAGAGTTGCTGGGACGCCAACGGCTACGTGATCGACCCGCACACCGCTTGCGGCTATCACGTCTTTGAAAAGGTCGCTCCCGCCGAGGGCGCCAAGGCTCGCGTGCTGCTTTCGACCGCCAGCCCCTACAAGTTCCCGCGCGCCTGCTGCGACGCCCTGGGCCTCGACGTTCCCGAGGATGATTTTGAGGCTATGCGCGTACTCGAGCAGGCCACCAACACGGTCGCCCCGACCCAGCTCGCCGAACTCGAATCCAAACCCGTCCGCTTCGAAGACGTCTGCGACGTCGATGAGATGGCCGGCTACGTCGAGTCTGCAGCAAAACGAATGAGCACCGACTAGATCCCTTATTAAGCGCCGGCGAAAGCCGGCGCACCTTCTTTTTATTTAGCTTTCGGGATAATGACGAGCATGCGAGCGGGTCTGGCCGTTTAGTTCGTCGCGAGTTCCGCACGAGCCGGAAAGCACTTAATGTGCTTTCCGAGCGAGCCAGGACTGCCCGAGCAGCGAACTAAACGGCCAGACCCGCCCAGGAGGACCCACATGATCAAAATCACCGTCCCAGCAACCAGCGCCAACTTGGGCATTGGATACGATACCCTCGGCATGGCCGTCAGCCTCTACTCGCACTTTACCTTTGAGCGTGCCGACAAGCTCACCATCACGGGCTGCCCCGAGGAGTTTCAAAACGAGAATAACCTGGTCTATGTGAGCTTTGTCGATGCTCTGGCCGCCTGGGGCGAGCCGGCCTTCCCCGTCGCTATCGACATTCAGACCGACGTGCCCGTCGCCCGCGGCCTGGGTTCCAGCTCCACCTGCGTCGTCGCCGGCATCATGGCTGCCGCCGCGCTGACAGGCCACACCGTCGACCGCGCCGAACTCGTCCGCATCGCCACCGAGGTCGAGGGCCATCCCGATAACGTCGCCCCCGCCATCCTGGGCGGCGCCGTCTGCTCCTTTACGCCGACTGATTCGCTCCCCCAGTGCCTGCGCTATGAGGTGAGCGATCGCTTGCGTTTTATTACCGTGATTCCGCCCTACGAGGTGCATACGAGCGAGGCCCGCAAGGTTGTGCCACAGGAGATTCCACTCTCCACCGCCGTATGGCAAATGGGCCGCATCGCCGGCATGACGCGCGGCCTGGAGACTGGTGACCTCGACCTGATTGCCGCCGCCAACGACGACCGCATCCAGGAGCCCTATCGCCGCCGCCTCATCCCCGACTACAACGCCGTGCGCGACACCTGCCTTAACGGAGGCGCCAAGACCATCTGGATCAGTGGCTCCGGCTCGACCCTCATGGCCGTGACTGACGACACCATCGTGGCGAAGTTCCTGCAGGTCAAGCTGCGCGAGCAGTTCCCCAAGTGTGACACGCACATTCTGACGTGCGACACCGAGGGCGCTCAAATCGAGTACCTGTAGACATCCTCCCCATATACCTGTCCGGGACGGTCGGGATGTTCCCTCAAAATCGTCCTCGCGCATGAAGGCCCCTTGCCCTGCTCCTACGGAGCGACGGACAAGGGGCCTTCGCGCTGCGGAATGATTTTGAGGGAACATCCCGACCGTCCCTGCGCCTACCTTGCTGAGGATGTCTACAGGGACCCACGCTTTGAAGGGGCGCCGAGCTGATAGTTGATTTTTATTGGCAGGGGCTCTTGCTGGTAAGGAGCACTTGCTAGAGGCAGGCCTCGGCGATGCGCTTTTTTAGTTCATCGATGCCGATACCGGTCTGGGAGCTTGTGATGATCACGTTCTCGGCCGGAACGTTGAGCTGTTTTTTGATGGCTGCTGCCTGGCGGGCCTGCTGGGTGCGGCTGAGCTTGTCGGCTTTGGTGAGGCAGACGATAAAGTTGAACTCGTTGCCCTGCAGGTAGTCGATCATGTCATGGTCGAGTTTACTGGGGTCGTGGCGAATGTCCACCAGCGACACAACCAGGTTAAAGCTGCGCTCTGAGTCGAAGAAGTCGCCGATAAGCTCGGCCCAGCGGTCGCGCTCGGCCTTGGAACGACGGGCGAAACCGTAGCCCGGCAGGTCCACAAAGTGCACGTCGTCGGCCTCGAAGAAATTGATGTTGCTCGTCTTGCCCGGCGTGCTCGAAACCTTGACCAGGTTCTTGCGGCCAAAGAGTTTGTTCATGATAGACGACTTGCCCACATTGGAGCGGCCCACAAAGCTCACCTCGGGACAGGTGGACTCGGGGATCTGCGAAACCTTGCCGTAGCTGGCAACAAACTTGGCAAGCTGATAGTTAATGGAATCGGCCATGGATACTCCTTGGTCGTAGATTTTTACAAAACGGGTGTGCTATTGCGCGGCGGCGATACGACGAACGATGTCAAGCGTGATGCCGCTCGCGGTGCGAGCGTACTCATCCAGATCGAACTCGCGCTCGCAAAACGCGTCATATGCCTCGTCACAATTATCGCTGATAGCGCGCAGCACCAGGCAATCGACACCATTCTTGGCCGCGATGTGCGCAATTGCCGCGCCCTCCATCTCGACGCAATCGGCATGCGTGGCCTCAATCGCAGCGTTACGCATGGCGTCACCCGTAACAAAGCGGTCACCCGTGGCGATAGTGCCACACAGGAACTGCTTGGGGTCCTTCTCCGCAGAATTCTCATCCGCCGAGGCATCCACAAATCCATGCTCGGCAAGCACGGCGGCGGCAACATCAGCCAACGCCGGCGTCGAGACAAACTCCTCGAGTCCCGGCGCCGACTCGGCGATGAGCGCCGTGTCAGTATCGAGATAGCGCAGGCACTTGCCTATAACCACGTCGTTAATATGGAGCTTAGGGTTTAGGCCACCCGCAATGCCCGAAAACACAACGGCCTGCGGGGCATATTTGCTGATGAGATGCTGCGTTGCCGCCGCGGCGTTTACGGTTCCCATGCCAGCGGTCGTAGCAACAACGGACAAACCGTCGAGCTCGCCGTTGACAACGGTCAAGCCCGCCTCTTGTGCCACACGAGCGCCGTTCAGTTCTTCTTTAATCTGCGCAACCTCTTTTTCGAGTGCACCGATGATTGCGATGGTAGGCATACCATCCCCCAAACCCGTGAAAACTGCTATCCACGGTATGGTACCAGCATTTTGACTCAACCGCGCAATACGAAGTCGCTAGACCACCGCAGCGCGGGTATCGTAGAGGAGCAAAAGACTTGCTAGCCGATGGCGTTTTTTAGCTCCGCGCGGCGCTTTTTCATGCCGGTCATAACGGCATTACGCAACTCGGGCATGCGCGCGGTATCCATCTGGGGCACGCCCTCGAGCTTATAGGGAATGCCCAGTTGCTCGTACTTGACGACACCCATCGTGTGATACGGCAGCATTTCCAGGCCCACCACGTTGTGCCATGGAGCGATGAGGCGACCGAGCTTCTCGCACTCCTCCACC